>CAZPED010000409.1:0-4517 GCA_964585335.1 uncultured Planctomycetaceae bacterium
TCTACTGTTTTTGCCGTTGCACGCCTACTGTTTAAACAGTAGATTCTCGACTCGTGAGTCGAAGCTTCCGCGGTTTTGCAAAAAGACGGGCTGACATGGGGCGACCTAAATTCCAGCACCCGACGCCGGGCGAACTCGAGATCCTGAGCATCCTTTGGGAGCGCAGCCCGCTATCGGTGCGCGAAGTGCGCGAGGTGCTCAACCGGCAGCGTCCCCGTGCCTACACGTCGGTAATGAGCCTGATGAACGTGATGACGGAGAAAGACCTGCTGGTCCGCAAGCCAGCAGGCAGAGCCTTTGTTTACCTGCCCAAGGCGGGCCGCACCAAGACGATGCGCCGCATGCTGGGCGACCTGTTAGGGCGGGCGTTCGCGGGTTCGGCCAGTCTGCTCGTGGCACACTTGCTGGAAGAGGCCAATCCCGATAGCCAGGAACTGGCGATCATCCGCAAGACCCTGGCCGACTACGAAAGTCAGCAGGAGAACGGCTGATGCTCCAGCTCATGCTCTCCGCATCGATCGTAAGCGTATTGGCGCAGGTGGCGCTACACTTTCTTTGGCAGGGAGCCCTGCTGGGGCTTTCCGCCGCGTGTTTGTTGCACGTCTGGCCAATCCGTACGCCGCAGGCGCGCTACGCGTTTCACTGCGGCCTGTTGCTGCTGTTGGCCGCTTGCCCGCCGATTACCTGGACCGTCGTTCAAGGCGAAGCGATGGGCACGGCCGCGCTGCAGGGCGATTCGGCCGATGCCGAAGTCACGAACGGCCTGGCCTCTGCCACCAGGGCAGGCGACGCGGAAGCAATTGCCATGCGGCCGCGCGATGTGCAATCGCCCAGCGGACAGTCGGGCCTCTGGTCGGCCGACTGGCGGGCGCCTCTGACCGAGTGGCAGCTGGTTCTTAGCGGGCCTGATAAGGCGTGGCGGCACGAATTGATCGTGGCAATCTGGCTGACGGGAACTTGCCTGATGACCGCGCGCTTGCTGCTGGGCGCCGTCGGCCTGCATCTGCTCGCGAGACGACGAATGCCAATTCCGCTGGACGTGGCGCGGCTGGCTGAGCGATTGTCGCGGCAGTTGGGTTTTCGCGCGCAGCCGGCGCTGCACGCCGTCGAACGCGTTTCGCAAGCCATGGCCGTGGGGATTTTCAGGCCGATGGTGCTGTTGCCTGCCTCGTGGGTGAGCGAGCTGCCGCACGAGGTGCTCGAGGCCGTTATCGCCCACGAACTGGCGCACTTGCGACGCTGGGACCTGCCGACCAACTTCGTGCAGCGCGTGGTGGAAGCACTGCTGTTCTTTCATCCTGTCGTGTGGTGGTGTTCGCGCCAGCTTCGCCGAGAGCGCGAAATGTGTTGCGACGAGCTGGCACAAGCGGCCATCGGCAGCCGCGTGGTTTACGCCCAGGCTCTGACTTATTTGGCACACCAGCAATGCTCAACGGTCGAGTCGTTGTTGGCGGCCGGCATAGGAGGTGCGAAAATGGTGCTCTTGGAACGGATTCGCAATGTCCTCAAGATCAAGCCCGGCCACCGCGGCCGACTGTATGGCCCCAGTTGTGCGCTCGTGGGGGCCGTGGCGAGCTCACTCGTCTGGATGGCCGTTTGGGGCGTGCCCGAAAAGCGGCAGCCGGCCAATTCCTCAGCCGCAGCCGAGGTGACCATCGCAGCGCGTGCTGACGACGACATGCCGGCAGCAGCGGCCGAGCAGCCGCAACCCGCCGATTCGATCGAGCAGTGCACTCCGCTCGACGGCGTGGCAAGTGGGCCGGAGCGGCCGAAGTTCAAGGATTTCAAACTGGAGAGCTATTGGGATTTGAGCCTCGACGAGACCGTCGCAATCGCCAAAGCCAACGCCAAGACCCCGCGGTCAGCTGGGGAGCATGCCGCCAATTCGGCCGCCGGACAACACGCGCAAACCGACGAGGCGCGACAAACGCCGCACTCCCCCGGAGCGGAAACTCCTGGCAATGGGACCGACAACCCGGCGGAGTCCGAGAACTGCCAGCTCAACCTGCTGAAAGATGCAAAGAGCGCCTATTGGGAACTGGCCTTCACCTGGCGCAACCTGGAGACGGCCCAGACCGCCTTGAACAGCGCCCGGCAAACCTGGAAGAAGATTCACCTGCTGTACGTGTTCGGCACCAAGGGTGGTGAAGCCAAGGAAGAAGCCCAGGCTCGCGAGCAGTACTACCAATTCAAGAGCCAGACGCAAACCTTGCTGAACGAACTGTTCCGGGCCGAAAACCGGCTGCGATACATCATGGGCCTGAGCCCGACCGACGGTCGGCTGATTCGCCCGATCGACAAGCCGACGGTGGCCAAGGTCGAATTCGACTGGCAGGAAATCACCGAAGAGGCGCTTGCTCGCAGCCTCGACCTGCGTCGCCAGAAGTGGCGCATCAAGCAGCGCGAGCTGGAATTGATCGCCGCCAAGAACCTGTTGCTGCCTCGCGTCGACTTGTCGGGCACCTATCGCTGGCTGGGCTTGGGCCAAACGCTGATCGACTCGGGAGCCCGGGCGTACGACGTCAACGACAAGGCTGCCGGCCTGCTCAATACCAGCTCGCTGGGCACCTTGGCCTCGGGGCAGTTCCAGGAATGGCAGCTGGGCGTGCAAGCCACGATGCCGATCGGCTTCCGCAAGGAATTGGCCACTGTGCGCAACTACCAGTTGAACCTGGCTCGCGAACGGGCTCGGTTGCAGGACGAAGAGCTGGAAGTCTCGCATCAACTGGCCGACGCCGTGCGGCAGCTGGAGCTCAACTACGAGCTGACGCAGACCAACTTTAACCGTACGCTGGCCGCCGACCGCCAGGTCGAAGCCGTACAGGCCGCTTTCGAGGCCGAAACCGTCACGCTCGACCAGCTGCTCGAAGCCCAGCGCCGCCGGGCGGAAGCTCAGGTCAGCTACTTCCGCACCCTGAACGACTACCAGCGGGCGATTATTGGCGTACACTTCCGAAAGGGTTCGCTGCTGGAATACAATAACGTGTATCTGGAAGAAGGCCCCTGGCCGGCCAAGGCCCAGTTCGACGCCCACTCGCTGGCTCGCCAGCGCGACGCCGGGTTGTACATGAACTACGGCTTCACGCGGCCGGACGTGATCAGCCAGGGCCCGATCCGCCAGATGAAGCCGGGCGAAGAGCTCGGACCGGAAGGCGAGGGTGTCGAAACCATGGAAGGCATGCCGCACGAAGCAGTGCCCGAGGAATTGCCGCCGGCCACGCCGCTGGGCGCGGTCGACCGTGGTCCGTCCGCACCCCGGACGGAAGGCCAATACCCCTTGGGCCGCCAGCGCGGCGAGTATGCCTGGGGCAACCTGGGAATGGATGGCGAGGCCGGCACGGCGCCCGAAGGCGCCATGCCAACGCGGCAGGTCGCCGACCGTCGGGGGTCGGCGCCGCGACCGATGCGGGATTCGGCAGTGATGGCCGCCAGCTATGACGACCGCAGCGCGACCGCGAATGAACCTGTCTCGCGTCAGGCGTATCGTGCAGCTGCTGGGGCTACTGCAAGCCGGTAAGGGCTATAACGCCGGCCAGTTGGCCAGGCACTGCGAAGTCAGCCGGCGGACCATCTTTCGCGATCTCGACGTGTTGCGACAAGCCGGCGTGCCCCTCTTGCTCGACGAAGAGCAGGGCATCTACCGCATTCCCGGCACCTACTTTCTGCCGCCGACCAACTTCACGGCCGAAGAAGCGCTGGCCGTGATGATTCTCTGTTACGAGCTGGGCGCCGACAGCCGGTTGCCGTTTTACGAAGCCGCGCATTCGGCCGCGCTCAAGCTGGCCAGCAGCCTGCCGGGTCAAATGCGCGACCGCTTGCGCCAGGCCCGAGCCGCCGTGCATATCAACCTGCAGCCGGGCAACCGCTTGGAAGGGCAATTGCCGGTGTACCAACGGCTGCTGGGTTGCATCGCCGCGCGCCAGCCGGTGTGGATCGATTACGACAGCTTCAGCGACGGTCGACCGATTCGGCTCAAGCTCTCGCCCTACCGCTTGCTGTTTAGCCGCCATAGCTGGTACGCCATCGGCCGCTCGTCGCTACACCGCGAGGTGCGCACCTTCAACGTCGGGCGAATACGCGAAATGCGGGTCCTCGAGGAGCGGTTTGACCTGCCGCGCGCCTTTAGCGTCGAGCGTTACCTGGGCAACGCCTGGCACCTAATTCCCGACGGACCGGACCAGGACGTCGTCGTCCGCTTCCTCCCGCTGGTGGCCCGCAACGTGGCCGAAGTGGTCTGGCATAAAACCCAGCGGCTGACGTGGCGCGACGATGGCGCGCTCGATTTTCAGGTTCGCGTGGCCGGCTTGCAGGAAATCAGCTGGTGGATCATGGGCTACGGCGACCAGGCCGAGGTGCTCAAGCCGGCGCGGCTGCGGCAAATGATCGCCGAGCGCGCCACACGGGTCGTCGAATTGTATAATGGCCACGCGTGACACGACGGTCGGAGCCGTGCTGCCGGCCGCGCGACTTTGCCATGTTTTTGATAGGGTGCCATGTTCTTCGCGTTTGATGGTCTC
>CAZPED010000410.1:0-4514 GCA_964585335.1 uncultured Planctomycetaceae bacterium
CGCCCGCTTTCCCGGCGTTATCGGGGGTGCGAGGCGCTTCAATCAGCTGCGAATCGCGCGGAATCAAAGGGGGCCGATGGCCTCCGCTGTCGGCAAACCCTCTGGGTAAGCGTGGCCAAGTCCGCCTGAATGCTGCGGCTGAGCGCGGACAATCGACTGGTTCGAGGTCGAGCCGTTCCGCTGATTTGCCCTTGGCCAATTCGTCGAGGGGGACATGCGAATTCGAGTGACTTGTCGATTCATCGTGGCAGGGATGCTCGTCGTCGCAGCAGGCCTTAGGTCCAGCGTGGCCGAAGAGGTCGTCGAAGATACCGTCGTAGCCGAGGAAAACGACTCGCGCCCCGCGTTCGAAGAGCCCGAAGAGTCGCCCGGCGACGGGGCCGACTCCGCTCCGGCCAAGGCGCTGCCGACCGCCAAAAACAAATACGCGGTTCCCGACCCGCAGTTGGAACTGGCCGATCCGCGCACTTATCGCCTGCGCGTCGTCATTCGCGTGATGGCCACCGAGGGTGCTGTGCGCAACGTGGTGGCCACCGGGCCGATACCGATGGACTGGCCCGAGCAGAAGGTGCGCTTGATCAGCGAAAAGATCAGCCCGCAGTGCAAGGCCACCGAGCAGGTGCTCAAAGGGCAGGCGGCGCTGTTGAAATTCCAGGTGCCGCAGATTCCCAAGGGGGGCACCGCGTTCGTCGAACGGCTCTACGAAATCACTCGCTACCGTACCAAGTTCAAGCTGCCGGGCGATGAACTCAAACTGCCCAAGGGCACTCCGCCCGAGTTGAGAGATCAGGTGGCCGGCCCAGCGCCGGGTGTCGAGACCAAGAGTCCGCAGATGATCGAATTGGCCGACTCGCTTCGCAAGGTGAGCGAAGACCTCGGCCCTTGGGAGACGATCAAGACCTTCTGGAGCTGGACGCGCGACAACGTGAAGTTCGAGAACGGCGATTTTCGCGGCGCACTTTACGCGCTAGACAAGCGCTGCGGCGACTGCGAGGAAATGAGCGCCCTGTTCGTGGGCCTGTGCCGGCTGTCGAACATTCCCGCCCGCACGGTGTGGGTCGAGAGCCACGACTATCCCGAGTTCTACCTTGTCGACAAGCACGGCCGCGGCCACTGGATTCCGGCCCAAGTGGTCGGGCCACCCTGGTTCGGCGAGATTACCGAATACCGGCCGATTTTCCAAAAGGGTGATCGCTTCTACGATCCGCTGCAGAAGACCTACGTTCGTTACGTGCCCCACACCGTCAAGGGGCAGGACGGCGGGCAGCACCCGCCGAAGGTCGATTTCCGCCACGACATCATTGCCGACTCGGACATCAACGGGCCGACCTACAACAACGTGCGGTAGGGGCACGCATCGCATGACACGGCGTTTCGGCAGCAGGCGACCGCTGGGCCTGCTACTGGCAGGCTTGCTGGGCATGGGGCTTTGGGGCGCGCCCATCGCGGCGGCCGAAGCGCGCGCCACCGCCACAGACGAAACGCCGGCCGCGAAGAGCGACCGCAAGCCCGATAGCGAGCAACAGCTCATTCGCCGACGTCAGGCCCGGCTGACCGATTTGCCGCCGGCGCCCACGCCGCCTGAAGTCGATGCGCCGACGGTCAACCCAATCGATGCCTTCATCGCGGACAAGTGGCCGGCCGACGCGGCCAAGACGGTCAAGCTGTGCGATGACGCCACGTTTCTGCGTCGCGTGTACCTCGACCTGATCGGCGTCATTCCCACCGTGGCCGAGGCCAACCGGTTTCTGGCCTCGGGCGCCAACCAGGCCAAGCGGGAAAAGCTGGTCGATCAGCTACTGGCTCGTAATGCCGATTACGCGGCCCATTGGGCTGCATTCTGGGAAGATGCCCTGGCCAGTCAAAACGTGCTAGCGACCGGGGGCATTTTGACCCGGGGCAACTATCGCGATTGGCTGCTCGCGAGCTTCGAGGTCAACCGGCCGTTCGACGTCATGGTGGCGGAGCTGATCGACCCCAGCATGCCTCGCCGCAAGCGCGCCCAGTCGGAGGATGTGCTCGGCGAGCGGCACGCGATCGAATACGTCCGCAACGAGGACCACACGGTTACGCTGCAAACCGCGGCCAACGTGGGCCAGGTGTTTCTTGGCACGAGCATGAAATGCGCTAGTTGCCACGACCATTTCGAAAACAACGAGTGGCCGCAAGATCGCTTTCTGGCCTTTGCCGGCTTGTTTGCACCGGCGGACTTGGAGCGCATTCGCTGCGAACTGAAAAGCGGACACAACGTACCGGCACGATTCCCGTTTGAAGTCGGCGACGCCGAGGCTGAAGTGCCTCGCGATTTGAACGGGCGCTTGCGGCTGGCCGCGCAGTTGATCGTGGATCCGGCCAACCCACGATTCGCCAAAACAATCGTCAATCGCCTCTGGAAGCGCTACCTGGGCTTGGGCCTGTTCGAACCGGCCGACGATTTCCGGCTCGATACGCCGGCCAGCCATCCGGAGCTGCTCGATTGGCTCGCACACGATTTTCTGGCCCACGGTTGCGACCTGAAGCACACCATTCGGCTGATCGTTACCAGCCGCACCTACCAGCTGCGCTACGATCCCGCGCTGGAAGACCAGTACATCGTCGGCCAGAAAAACGGCCAGCGCTATTTCCGTTCGCCCGCGCTGCGCCGCATCACGGCCGAACAGTTTCTCGACAGCGTTCGGGTAGCGACCTCCGGCCAGTTCGTGCCTGCCGAGCGGACGTTGCTCGACAACCGCTCGACGGCGCTCTCGCGGGCGCTGGGGCGACCGGCGGCTCGCAACGAGGTGAGCACCGCCCGGCCCGACGACGTGGCCGTCGTGCAGTCGCTGGAATTGCTCAACGGCAAGGAACTGCACGAAATGATTTACGGCAACGCCCTGTTTGCCGACGCTACTGGCAAGCAGGACGCGCGGCGATTGGTGGATCGGCTCTATCGTGCCGTGCTCAGCCGGCCAGCGAGCGTGAACGAAAAGAATACGGGCCGCGCGTTCTTGCAATCGGCCGAATCGCAGGACGAAGCCCTGCAAGACATGGTTTGGGCGCTCGTGTGCAGTCCCGAGTTTCAGTACATCAAGTGAGCTGCCAGGCATGACCACGTCGCTCAATCGCCGCCAGTTCCTCGAGCGCTCGCTGAGTGGCGCCTGCGCTGCCGGCGGGTTGCTGGCGGGCCAGGGCCCATGCGCCTGGGCCGCTGAGGCAGCGCGCGGGCAAAAGCCGACAGTCAAGGCCGATAGCGTCATCTTCATTTGGCTCCCCGGGGGCGTGGCCCAAACCGATACCTGGGACTGCAAACAATTCACGCCGTTCGAAGCGGGCATGAAGGGAAGCCAACTGCTCGGCACCTGCCCAACCATTCCCACCAAGGTCGACGGGCTGCAAATCGGCGCGGGGCTGGAGAACATGGCCTCGGTAATGCATCACGGCACCGTGCTGCGCAGCCTGACCAACGCCACGAAGTTCGGCGCCGTACACCTCAAGGCGCAGTACTACATGATGACCGGCTACCTGTTTCCGGTCGGCTTGCGCGCGCCGAGCATGGGCTCTGTCGTGGCTCGCACGCTGGGCCCCCGGCAATCAGACGTGCCGCCCTACATCTACATTGGTCGCGACATCGACACCAGCGACAACGAAAAGCAATTCATCAGCGAGTACATCGGTCCGGGGTTTTACGGCGTCAAGCATGCGCCGTTCATGATTCCCGATCCCACGGCCGGGCTGGCCACGCTGAGCGCCGCGGCCGGCATGACCGAAGCACGCGTCGACGCCCGACTGAAATACTTGAAGACCGTGCACGGGCTGTCGGCCGAAGGGCTGCGCTCGGCGCCCAAGGCCGAGGACTACTTGCGAATCATGGAACAAGCCCGGGCGATGATGGATTCGCCGGTGAAGCGGGCGTTCGACTATGCGGGCGACGAATCGCCGGCCACGCTCGCGGCCTACGAGCCCCGGATCGAGCCCGGTGAGCTGCTGGACAAGAAGTATTTCTTCGGCCGACGATTTGGTCATGGGCTGCTGCTAGCGCGGCGACTGGTCGAAGCCGGCGCGCGATTCGTGCAGGTCGAGTATCAGTACGGCCCGTTCAAGGGCTTTGACATGCACGAGGACGGCCAGCGGCGGATGGCCGAAATGAAGAAGCAGATCGATTCGCCCATCGCGCAGTTGATCCGCGATTTGAAACAACGGGGCCTGCTTGAACGAACGCTGGTCGTGGTGGCCACCGAGTTTGGCCGCACGATCGCCAATCAGCCCAAGGCCGGCGTCGAGCCGATTGGGTTCGCCGAGAAACAGTCGGGCGAGGACCTGGTGATCTCCGAGCAGAAAATGTACGGATTCCACGGCCATTTTTCGAGCGCCAATTCGATGCTGTTTTTTGGCGGCGGGTTTAAGCCGGGCCTGGTCTATGGACGAACCGCCGACCGACATCCCATGCTTCCGATCGAAGATCCGGTGAAGCTGGAAGACGTGCATGCCACCATCTATCGAGCTTTGGGCATCGCGGCCGATGTGAACTACCTGAC
>CAZPED010000411.1:0-4496 GCA_964585335.1 uncultured Planctomycetaceae bacterium
GGGGCCGAGGAGCTGGCGATGGCCAAGGCAAAGCCATCGGCGCGGAGGGGCTAACGCTGCTGGGCAGCGGTTTGCGGCAGCGACGCCGCGGCCAGTTCGTCGACCGCTTCGGGCGCGCCCGAAGCGGTTAGCGAGCGTCTTTGCGTGGCCAGCCACAAAGCCATGACGATCGCCAGGCTCAGGGCGGCAATCACGAGCGTTGGCCGCGGCAGGGCATCGTCGGGCCAGAAGGCGGCTAGTGCCGGCAGCGCCAACAGCCGCAGTATTTCCGACGCCGGTGCCCACGGCTTGCGTTCGAGCACCGCGCCCAGGCTGGCCAGCGACCCCAGCACGAAGCCGGCCGGCAGGGCCAGCAGCCGGAGCGGAGTTTGCTGATCGCCCAACGCCAGAATCGCCACGGACACGACCAGCGTGACGACGAAGTTGGCCAGCACGTACAAGTTCAAGGCCAGTGGCAGCTGAGGATCGTATTTGACGACGCTTTGCCGCGTGACCGGACGGGCGCGCGGACCCTCGGGCACGCCGGGCGGCGTCCAGCCCAGCGGCATGAACCAGATTTTGATCTTGTCGCGCCAGCGCGGCGCGCGGCGGGCGTCTTGCGCCAGCTCGACCCAGGCGTGCAGATTGGCCCAAAGCGGATTCCAACTGGCCAGCGGCTTGGTGATGCCGTAAACCGGTTGTTCGACTTCCGGCTCGAACGTGCCGAACATCCGGTCCCAGATGATCAGCATGCCGGCGTAGTTCTTGTCGAGGTACTTGGGATTGCGGGCGTGGTGCACGCGGTGGTGCGAGGGCGTGTTGAATATCCACTCGAGCGGGCCGAGCCGATCGATGGCCTCGGTGTGAACCCAGAATTGGTAGAGCAGGTTGAGCGCCGACATCGACAGGTACCAGGCGGGCGGAAAGCCCAGCACGGCCAGCGGCAGGTAGAACACCCAGGCGAAGCAGCTTTCGAATGCGCTTTGCCGCAGCGCCACGGTCAGGTTGTATTCCTCGCTCTGGTGATGAACGACGTGCGTGGCCCAGGGGGCGGCGTACTCGTGTGCAATGCGATGAAACCAGTAGAAGCAGAAGTCGACGCCCAGCAGCAGCGCTAGCGCGGCCAGCCATTTGGCCGGCGGCGGCGCGGTGGCGATTTCCATCAGCCGCCAGTGCTCGAACAGGTACAAATAGCCGGCAAACAGGGCCGACTTGAGGAAGATGCCCACCAGCTGATCGACGATGCCGCAACTGAGGTCGTTGATCGAATCGTTGAACCGGTAAAGCTGTTTGCGCTGCACCAGGCCGGCGACGAACTCAATGCCGATCAACACGAAGAAAAACGGCACCGCCAGCGTGATATAGTTGACGCCGGAACCCAGAATCGAATCGACGAGCGTGCCCATGGTGTCGCCAGTGGCCAGAACGGTCAGCGGGGCCTCTCTTGTCGATTCTGCCGCCACGGCGCCCGGGCGTCAATCGCGGCCGGCAGGTCGGTTGGACGATCCTTAGCGGGCGGCGCTGGGATTGAGCTGGCCGGTCGCGCTGTGCTCCCTCGCACGCGCAGCCCGGCAGCGCTCAGAGTATACTCAGCTCGCGTGGCGACCAATGGGTTTCAAGGAGCCGGCCAATGCGGAACCGACGGCTGGGCGGGTGGCGGAAAAAGCTGATGGCGCAGTTCGGCTGTTGCGTCGTTCTCGGGCTGGCGGCAGCAACCGCGGGGGCAGGGGGGCTAGCCGACGAACCGCCAACGTCGAGCGGCCAGCTTGGCGACGTTGCGCGGGAGTTCGCGGCGCTGCCCGATTCGGCCGAGGGGCTGTCGTTCTCGTGCGGTGAACAGCGTTTTCCGCCTGGCGGGCACTTGCAGGGCATGCAACTGTGGCGCGAGGCGGCGGGGCGCCTGGTGCTTGCGCTCGCGCACGATTCGCTCAGCGTGGGTTACTTCGCACTGGTGGAGTTCGCGGCGAGCCCGCAACAGCCAGGCCAAATGATTCACGTGCAGCAACTGCCGTCGGACGGACGGCTGCCGCCGCTGCGCCATGCCGGCGGTATTCAGGTTTGCGACCACGTGCTGGCCGTGGGGGTGGAAGACAATCAGGCGAAGCGTCGCTCGCAGGTGCAGTTTTGGGACATCGCCGACCCTCGTCGGCCGGCGCAGCTGGAACACCTGACGATCCGTCGCGCCGGCTCGCGCCCCATGGACATGACGGCCGGAGCCGTCGGGCTCATCCGCCACACTGATGGGTACTTGCTGGCCGTTGCCAACTGGGACAGCCGGGCCATCGATTTCTACGCGACGAGCAGCCGGGCACTTGCGGAGCCGTCGACCTGTTTCCGGCTTGTCGGTCGCTGGGAAGTGGCGCGGGCCGATACATCCAGCTGGCAACCGGATGGCCAGTTTGGCAGCTACCAGGCCGTCAACCTGGTGACGGGCGAAAGCAACTCGCTCTATATCGTTGGTTTCGATACCAACGCGGCGGGGCAAAATCGCGCCGAACTGTTCGCGGTCGATTTGAAAATGCCGCCCAGCCAATGGCTCAAGAAAATTGCCTCGAGACCGTTTACCCTCCAAGCGGGTAACCAGTTCCGCAACGCCGCCGGATTGGCGGTACTGGACGGCAAGTTGCAATTTCTAGCCTCGCCGCAGCATTGGCAGCCGAGCACGCGGGCCAGCGTCGTGGGGCTGGGGGCGCAGCGGCCCTAGCCGCTCGACTTCGGTTGGCGCTCGACGGCTCCAAGACTGTCCATGACCTGGCGATGGCGCCGCTTGACCTCTTCGTGCGCGGCCTGTTGCTGGGCGTGCTTCGAGGCTTCGAGGGCATGGGCCGGCGCCAAGGCGAGCAATTCAGCGCCGGGAGATTCTTGTGCCAGGGCCGTCAGTGCCCGATCGTGCGCGGCCAGTTCGAGACCGCGCATGCGAATCGCGGCGGCATGCATTTGCAGGCGGTTGCCGTGATCCTTTAATTCGGTTTCGAACGCGTGCAGGCGCTCGACGCCCCGCTGCAGCTCCTCTTGCCAGTGGGCGACGTCGGACCTCCACTGTTCATGACAGTTAAGCCAATGTTGGTGCGCACGGCGCATGGAGTAATGGTCAGTCGCTGACATGGTCGGTTCCTCCGAGGCAGCGGGAAGGGAAGCCAGGTTCTCAGCAATGACGCTTGCAGCAGACATGCCACGGCAGTCGAGATGTGTAACTGCCGAGTAAGTGCCTGTGTTATACCGCGCTCCCCCGGCTTGGGGAGCCCAGGCAGGGGGAAAATGCCAACCGGCCGAACCAGAATTGCTCTGTCGACTAGAGCACGCTCAGCAGCAAGGCCATGGCGCCCAGCAGGGCAAGGACAACAAAGATGATTGACCATCGCCCGGGGTCGGGGCGGACTTCGCCGTGCTCGTCGGCCGGCGGCGTACGCGAGGCCTCGAGCGCCGTCGCCGTATCCATTTCAGGATCCGTCATCAGTGCCGCGAAGACCTGCCAATCGATCTGCTTAGGGTCCATACCTCAAGCCTATCTCACGCGCGGCCGGGGGCATCGGCAGGAGACCCGGTTTGACGCACTGCCGGGCCCGCATTTTTAGGGGCTTTCGCTCCTAGCCAAGGCCTTCTCTTTTGGACTGAATGCGGCGCTCGAAGCGGGCCAAATCGACGGGCGCGCGGCTGTGAATGCCCGTGCCGATGAGGGAAAAACCGTCGTGGGCCTCGACGGCGAAGGTGACGCATTGCGGCGTGACTTCGGTGACGCGTGCCGTGGCCGTCACCTGGCAGCCAACTGGCGTGGCGGCCAGATGCTTGACGTTGACCTCGGTGCCGACCGAAACCCAGCCGGGGGGCAGCAACGGTTGCATCGCGTTGCTGGCGGCCACTTCCATCAGGTAGATCATGAAGGGCGTGCCAAAGACCTCGGGCATATCCGCGTGAAAGTGGGCCACGGTCAGCTCCCGGGTGACGAGCGTAACCTGGCTGCCGGTCATGCCGGCGACAATTTTCTCGGTGGGGTTCACGGCGGCAATCTCTCTGGAAGGCGTTTGACGGTAAGGTGTTGGCACCGATCGAGGCGAGTCGTCCAATGTAGCAGGCCGGGGGGCGGAATGTCGCCCCTGGCGGCCGCGGCAAAAAAACGTCATGACAAGAACTTGACAGGTCGATAGTTGATACGTAAAGTATATGGACGCACACGAAGTCCACTGCTTTGTCACAGCCATGACCAGTTCCAAGCTCCAACACGAACTCAAAAAGCGGCGACCGTTCGACTCGTTGCCCCAGGAGGTGGCTTTGAACCTCGTGCGCACGAACGATCAGTTGCAAATCCGCTTCACGCGGCTGTTCCGCGAGTTTGGCCTGACTCCCTCGCAGTACAACGTGCTGCGGATCTTGCGCGGCGAGGGGCAACCGTTGCCAATCCTCGAGGTTGCCAGCCGCACGGTCACCGTCGTGCCCGGCATCACGGGCCTGATCGACCGCCTGGAAGAGGCGGAACTGGTGGCCCGGCAGCGCTGCCAGGAGGATCGCCGCGTGGTGTA
>CAZPED010000412.1:0-4486 GCA_964585335.1 uncultured Planctomycetaceae bacterium
AGCAAATGTTCGACCTGGGCGGCGCGATCGATTGGCAAGACATCGGCGATGGAAAATGGCAGATCCGTAACGGCACCAACCTGACGCTATCCGGCGCGGTGGTGATTCGCCGCCGCCAGCAGGACCAGAACGTGCTGGACGAAGCGGCCTGGCTGGGCGACTTGAAGCCCACGACGCAAACCGAAGCTCGCTTCGTCTCCTACGACCCCCAGGCCATTCAACAGCAGCGCGACGCCAAGCCGCTGACGGCCGCCGAACCCGCCGAAGGCACCTTGAACCTGCGCCGCCTGCTGGTTGCCGCGCAGCGAATCAAGTCGCTCAAGCCGGGCGAAACCCGGCTAGTGGCCTGGCGCGGCGACTGCCCGGCCGGAGAGTCGATCGCACCGGCTGCCGCCCAGGCGCGGCGCGCGACCTTGGTGGTTGCGCATCTCGAATATGCGCCGTTGGCGCCGGCCGTGCCCGACCTGGAATTGCGCTCCCATCGCCCACTGATTGAATTGCTGGACCAGGAGCCCTCCCTGATGAGCGAACCGCAGCCATGATTGAACTGATTGATTTCGGCAAGAAGTACGGCGAGTTTACGGCCGTCGAGTCGCTCAACCTGAAGATCGACGCCGGCGAAATGTTCGGCTTCATCGGCCCCAACGGCGCCGGCAAGAGCACCACGATTCGCTTCCTGGCCACGCTGCTCAAGGCCACCCACGGCGAAGGCATCGTCAACGGCCACAGCGTGACCAAGGACCCGCTGTCGGTGCGCAAGAGCGTCGGCTACATGCCCGACAATTTCGGCGTTTACGACGGCATGAAAGTCTGGGAGTTTCTCGACTTCTTCGCCGTGGCCTACCAGATTCCCCGGGCCAAGCGCAAAGCGGTTATCGGCGACGTGCTGGAGCTGCTCGACCTGATGCACAAGCGCGACGATTTCGTCAACGGCCTGTCGCGCGGCATGAAGCAGCGGCTATGCCTGGCCAAAACGCTGGTCCACGACCCGCCCGTGCTGATCCTCGACGAACCGTCCAGCGGCCTGGACCCGCGGGCCCGCCTCGAAGTCAAGGCGCTGCTCAAGGAACTTCGGCGGATGGGCAAAACAATCCTGATTTCCAGCCACATTCTCACCGAACTGGCCGACTGTTGCACGTCGATCGGCATCATCGAGCGCGGTCAGCTGTTGATGCACGGCCCGATCGACGACGTATATCGGCGGATTCGTGGCAACCGCATGATCGAGATCAAGCTGATCGACGGCGTCGACATCGCGCTGTCGATTGTCCGTAGCTGCCCGCACACCCGCGACGTGCAGGTCGAAGATCACCAGATCAACGTCGAGCTGGCGGCCGACGACGACGAAGTGGCCAAGTTGCTCGCGCAGCTCAGCGACTCGGGCGCCCGCATGCGGTCCTTTCACGAAAAAGACCCCACGCTCGAAGACGTGTTCATGCTGGTCACCAAGGGGCTGGTCATCTGACCCGCGCTGCTGTCGCGGCGATTCCACCCATCACTCGGGCAGATTGAAATCGGCGATCCAGAGCTGACTCGAGTGGTCGGCCGTGCGGTTGCTGGTCCACATCAGCTGCTTTCCGTCGGGCGAAAACACGGGCAGCACGTCGGCGGCCGGGTTGTCGGTGATCCGCGTGATCGGGCCGGGCACGATCTTGCCGTCCCTCTCGCCGTACTTCATCAGCCAGAGATCGTAGTTGGGTCGCGCCTTGGGGTCTGAGTGATCGGCCCCGGTCCAGATGATGTATGGCTTGGTGGGATGCCAATAGGGAGCCCAGTTGACGCCCACGTTATCGGTCAGCGCCACGTCGTTCTTGCCATCGATGTCGATTACGTGAATCTGGAGCATCTCGGCCTGCTTGCGGTCGGTACGATAAACGATCCGCTTGCCGTCGGGCGAAATGAACGGCCCACCGTCGTAGCCGGGCACGTCGGTCAATTGTCGCAACCCCGTGCCGTCGGCATTCATGACGTACAGGTCGGGATCCCCATCTCGGTCGCTGCAAAAGGCAATCAGCTTGCCGTCCGGCGAGAACGCACCCTCGGCATCATATCCCTTGGCGTCGGTCAACTGCTTGAGGTTCTTGCCGTTCAGATCCGAGGCAAAGATCTCGGTAAAGGGGTCGAAGTCCCACTGGTAGCGGCGACGGCGACCGGTCTTGGCGTCGTCGGCCTGCTGCTGGCGTTCCTTTTCCTCGGTCTGCGACAGCTGCGGATCGAGGTGGCTTGACGCAAAGATCAAATGCTTGCCATCTGGCGAAAAGTAGCTGCACGTCGTGCGCCCCCGGCCGGTGCTCACCAGCTTGGGCGTGCCGCCGGCCAGCGGCTGAGTGTAAATCTGGTAGAAGGGGTAGCCCTGCGGCACCGCCTGGTAAACGATTGTTTTGCCATCGGGCGAAAAGTAACCCTCGCCCGCTTTGACGAACCCCGAGGTCACCTGGCGAACGTTTGACAGATATTTTCCCTCGACCGACTCGGCCCCCCGGCCGACGGCAGCACTCAAGCACACGAGCGCCCAGGCAAACAACGACATTCTCATGGATTGACCTTGTGAAAGATGGCAGTAGGTAGGCTGCGCGGCAAGCGAGGGCGAAGCGCATCGAGGCCCTACCGACCATTATACCGGCCGATTCGCCTGGAGCGACCGGGGCGCCCTTTCGGCCCGGCTCGCGGTCGCATATTCTCAACGTGCAGCCAGCACACGCCGAATGTGGTTGAAACCGAGGCTTTTTGAACGCGGCAGGCGACCGTCCATGAAGATCTACACCAAAACCGGCGACGACGGCCAAACCGGCCTGTTTGGCGGGCCGCGCGTCGGCAAGGACGCGCCGCGCATCGAAGCCTACGGCACGGTCGACGAGCTCAACAGTTGCCTGGGCGTAGCCCGCGCTTGCCAATTGCCGGCTGAGCTCGACGCTGTCGTGGCCGCGATCCAGAACGAGCTGTTCGCGCTGGGCGCCCAGCTGGCCACGCCGAATCCGGCGGCCCACCACACAGCGCTGGTTGGCCCCAAGCAAATCGCGGCCCTTGAGCAAGCGATCGACCGCTTCGAAGTGGGGCTGGCGCCGCTCACCCAGTTCATTCTGCCCGGCGGCACAATGCCGGCCGCCCAGCTGCACCTGGCCCGCACCGTTTGCCGACGTGCCGAGCGCCGCCTGGTATCGCTCATGCACGCCTCGGCCGAGCCGATTGCGGCCGAACTGCTCGTCTACCTCAACCGTTTGAGCGACTTGCTATTCGTCCTCGCCCGGGCAGCCAATCATCGTGCCGGCGTCAGCGACGTACCGTGGCAGAAACCGGGCTGATCTCCGCTGCCGAGCCCCCTTTTTTCGTCTAGGCCGGCCCGGCGCGCCAACGGTAAACTGAAGGGCATCTGGGAGCTTGCCCGCCGGCGGCGAGCGTTAGGGCACCTTGCGCTAGAGTCTCTGACGATGAAGAAGGTCGAAGCTATCGTCCGCATTTATAAGCTGGAAGACGTCAAGAACGCGCTCTCGTCGCTCGGCGTTCGCGGCATGACGGTGACCGACGTCAAAGGCTTTGGACGCCAGAAGGGCCACACCGAAATGTATCGCGGCACCGAATACCGCATCGAGTTCGTGCCGAAGGTCAAGCTCGAAGTGGCCGTGCCCGACAGCCAATTGCAAGTCGTGCTCGATACCATCTTGCGCACGGCGCAAACCGGGCAGATTGGCGACGGCAAGATATTCGTTTCCAATCTGACTAACACCATTCGCATTCGCACCGGCGAAACCGGCGAGCAAGCGATTTAGTCGGGCGGTCGGCGCGGCAGGCGGGCCGCGCACGCTGGCCGACCATCGGGCTCGTAGCTGCCGGTCGTCGATCACACCTCGAGAAAGTTCACGTCGTTCATGTCCACCCAGCCCGTATTTCGTGACTCGCTCTTGGCGGCCCGCCAACGTCTGAGCGAGGGCCGCGAAGCCATTCGCCAGGACCACCGCCAGGGTTCGCCTGGCATTCAGATCTCTGCCCGGCTCACCGAACTGCTCGACACGGTCGTTCTCGACCTGTATCGCTCGGCCATCGACGACCTTTGGCCTGGCGCGCAGGAGCAGAACGAATCGCAAGTGGCGCTCGTGGCGCACGGCGGTTTTGGCCGCCGCGACGTGGCCCCCTATTCCGACGTCGACTTGATGATCTTGCACGCGCCGGGAACCGAGGAGTTTGTCTTTCCGCTGGCAGCCCGGCTGCTGCGCGACCTGTCCGACGCTCGGTTCGACGTGGGCCAAAGCGTCCGCACGCCCGATCAGGCCTGCAAGCTGGCCGCCCAAGACGCCACGATTTGCACATCGCTCATGGAGTCGCGCTTGCTGGTCGGCAGCGAGAAGCTCTTCGCCGCGTTTTTCGAGAAGTTTCAGCGCCGCACGCGTGCTCGAGGCGGCGCCTTGTTTCAGGCCATCGAGGACGCGCGCCGCAAGGAACGCTCGCAGTTCGGCGATACGGTCTATCTGCTCGAACCCAACATCAAACG
>CAZPED010000413.1:0-4473 GCA_964585335.1 uncultured Planctomycetaceae bacterium
GGCGTCGACGATGTTCGACTTGCCGGAGCCGTTCGGTCCGACCACGACCGTGATGCCGGGGGGGAACTCGAGCCGGGTTTTGTCGGCGAAACTCTTAAAGCCGACGAGTTCCAGCGCCTTGAGCATGGGGAGAGCAGGTGGGGGCTATGCGTGGCGTTCGATAGTTGTCAGAGTCAGGCAGTCTCGGACCCTTTATTCTATCAAGTGGCACCGCGGCAAATGCGGCCTTTTCGCGTTTTTTCAGCCCCCTTGGCCCGGGGGAGAGCCCCTACATTCCACCCCACCAGCGCCAGTTTTTATCGGAAGATTTTCCACTTCTTCGCCGAGAACAGGTCGGGCACCGGATTGGCCACCACGATCCGCTCTTCGCTGCCGGCACCCGAGGGCTTTTCGGCCAGCGCCGGCTCGTCCTTGGCGCGGTACTCGCGGCCGCCATCGGGCAGGGCGTCGACCTCGAAGCGCCCGTTCAAGGCCTTGCAGGCCTTGGCTTGTTGCAACGCCTGGACCACGTCCGGATAGCTGCCGCCCAGCTCGACAATCGCCCGAATGATCTCGTCGATTTTGGTGGACACTACCCGTTTCTGATCGGGTTGCCCGACGGCAAACTTGCTGATCGTAACCTTGTCGGCCGGGCCCGCCTTGACGAGGATCGACTTGCCGGCTTCGAGCACGAAGGGCGCCGTCAGGTGCTGATCGTGTCCGAACAGTACGACTTCGGGCCGGAAGCTACGAGTGACGTGCACCATCTCCGGACCCTTGGTTGCCAGCACGTGATAGCCGAACTGGCCGTTGAGGTTTTCGCCCCGAATCAAGGGATCGTTCGGATTCATGGCCCAGAGGGCGCGGAACGCGCCGTAGCGGGTTTCCGAGCTGGGCACCTCGAGCAAGTTGATCAGCTCGTCGTGGGCGGCAATGTCGTCGACCGTGCTGAGCGCGGCCAGGGCATAAGCCCGGAAGGCCGACTCCTCGCGAGCGGCCCGGGCCAGCGGCGCGGCGCACTGGCCCTCGTCGAGGTAGGCTAACGCCTCGGCGGCGTAGAACCGCACTTCGGCGTCGTTGCTTTCGATGCCTTTGAGCAGCGCCGGCACTGCGTCGTGGCCGATGGCTTCCAGCCGCAGGGCAGCCGTGGCGGCCGTAATCGGGTCGAGCAGCTGCCGTTCGAGCAATTGCACCCGCATCGCCTGTTCGCTGGCCGTTTCCTTGAGCGGAATCGACCGCACCACGCGAATGTAACGGGCAATGTTTTCCTTGTAGCGCGGATGGACCTTCAGGTCGATCCGTTCGTCGGTTTTCGGATTGGCCACACCGCTCTTGATACCGCGCGAGAAGGTGTGGAAGCGGCGATTGATGGCCGCGCCGAGCTGGGCGGCCAGTCGGACTGACTTGTCGTCGGGCGAGATGAACAGGCCCAGATCGCGCGAGCGAACGGCGACGCCGCCCCCCAGCACGCGGCCACGGGTCAGGATGGCGCGGTCTTTCTCGCCGCTGGCGGCCGGGTCGACCAGCACGGGGCCTTCGCCCGTCGCCCAGGGATGACCTTCGCGGATCTGTCCGCCGAGCACGGCCATTTCGGTCAGTCGGGTTTCAATTAGCCAGCCGCCGCGCAAGCTGGTCGTTTCGCTGCGCGAGGGCACTTGCACTTCCAGGTCGATCTTATCGCCCTTCTGCACGCCCGGCGGCAGAAAGCCGCGCACGAGCACCAGGGCGGTCGAGGGCGAGGCGAGCAACTGGTTGGGGTTCTGCACGCCGATCGTTTGCAGTTCGTGCAGCAGCGCGGCGCGCTGGGGCGAGGGGGCCGGGTCTTCGCCCGTGCTGTCCAGGCCCGTCACCAGCGCCACCGATTCGATTTTGACGTGGGTATGTCCGAAGGGGCGCGCGACGTCGCCGATCAGGCTGGTCTTCGACTCCAGCGCCTCGCTGAATTCTTCGGGACTTTGCGAACGCATTGCGGGCGTAGCACAACCGGCAAAAGCCAATAGTCCGCACGCCAGGCAAGTTAGGCAGGGCTTCATGCCTTGCTCCGAAATGACGTTGGCGACAGGTCGTCCGCGCGTGCCTCCGTGCACACGAACACCGGTCCGCATATCGCCGAATTTTCAGGGCTGGAACAGCCCGACAGATAAGTGAACTATGACGAGGGCGGAACCATAGTGGCGACGTGCCAGGTGCGTCAAGGCCTGTTCACTCCGATTTCCCAAATCTTTTTTCGGCGTGGCCACCACGGCCACGAGCCGCTGCCGCTGGCTGTAATAGTCATCGGGCTGCTGCACGGCTCACGGCGGATCGTAGCCGCCAGCATGCCAGGGGTGACAGCGTCCGATCCGGCACAAGCCACGCCAGACGCCGCGGACCACTCCGTATTTCCGCACCGCCTCGATCATGTAGTTGCTGCACGTGGGATAAAACCGGCATTGCCGGCCAATCCAGGGGCTGAGCGTAATCTGGTAGAGCCGCACCAAGGCGATCACCAGCCAGGTCGGCACTTGGCGAATTATCGACCACACGTTTCGCATGCCGCGCCGATTGCCCACCCGGCCCAGCGGGCCGACAAATCAATGCCGTGAAGTAGAGACACCGCCCAAGAGACCGATCATCGCGGCTGCAGCCGCCTGGCCGCCTTGGGCACCAGCCGCGCCAGCGACGCCATCAATGCTGGCAACTCGGGATCTTGGCTCGAACGGGGAATGACCACCAGGTCGAGTCCCGCGGGCAATCGCTCGTGGCTGAGCCGAAACGCCTCGCGGATGAGCCGTTTCCAGCGGTTGCGCAGCACGGCGCCGCCCACCTTGCGCGACACCGACAGTCCGAGCCGGCAGTGATCCAGTTGGTTCACATCGACATAAACCAGCAGCCAGCCATCGGCGGCGGAACAGCGGCGCTTGTACACCCGGTCGAAGTCAGCTTGCTTGCGCAAGCGGAAGGCGGCCGGAAATCGCTCGTCGGTCATGAGTTGGTTCATGGTCGGTCGTGAGAAACCCGATCGTCGTCGCCCGGCGGCGTCAGCGGCTTGTGGTACCAGCCTTCGTCGTTTTGGCGCGAGGGGCCGAGCGGGCGGCGGGCGATCCGCTTGGCGCGGCGGCCGCCGATCCAAGCCATGGCCACGAGCGCCAGTCCCACCAGCACCAATCCTAGCAGCGCCATCACCACTTTGGCGCGGCTGGCCGGATCGAGTCGCACGAGCAGTGGACGGGCTTGCTCCTCGGCCGCCAGCAGCAGTGACCAAGGTCTGGCCGCGGCGGCCAGTGCACCCAGGCCTACCATCGCAGGTCTCGCCGTGGTTGTTGTTCGCCGGCCGCTTGCGCGTGCTGGTCGATTTGCTTGATCAGTTCCAGCGTCGGTTCGTCCAGCGGCGTGGGCAGCATGATCTCGACCAGCGCGTACAAGTCGCCGGCTTCGCCGTTGCGCGGCACGACGCCGTGCCCTTTCACGCGCAGCTTCTTGCCGCTCGAGGTGCCCGGTGGAATGCGCAGCGCGATCGTGCCGCGGGGCGTCGGCACGTCGACCTTGGCGCCTAGCGCCGCTTCGGCCAAGGTGACTGGCACCCGCACTTCGAGGTTGTTGCCACGGCGCGTGAACCAGGGATGTGGCGCCACGTGAATGGTGATCAGCAGGTCGCCGGGCGTACCGTCCGCGCCGGGCTCGCCTTGGCCGCGGAGGCGGATCTTCTTGCCCTCGTCGATGCCAGCGGGAATCTTGACCTTGAGCGTTTCCGTATGGCCGTCGGGGCGCTGCAGCGAGATTTGCGTTTCGCCGCCCAGCACGGCAGTGCCGAAGGGAATCTCCAGTTCGGCGGAAACGTCGGCGCCACGGCTGGGCGCTTGCGACGCGGCGCGGCGGCCGCGTCCGCCCGCGCGGCGAAACTGCGTGAACATGTCGCCAAACATGCTGGTGGGGTCGCCGCCGCCATAGCGCTCGCCAAACAGCTGGCTGAAGTCGACCTCCTCGCCGCCGGGCGCGTAGTTCCAGGCTGCACGGCCACCTGCGCCCGGGCCGGCGCCACCACCGCCGCCGCCTCGCGGCCCGCCCGCGCCCATCGATTCAAACGAGCTGCCGTAGCGATCGTAAAGTTCGCGCTTGCTGGGGTCGTTGAGCACGTCGAAAGCCCGCTGCACCTCCTGAAACTTGCCCTTGGCCGTCTTGTCGTCGGGGTTCAGGTCAGGATGGTACTTGCGCGCCAGCTTGCGATAAGCCTTTTGGATGTCGGCCGCCGATGCATCGCGACCGACGCCGAGAATTTGGTAGTAGTCGTCAGCCATTCCGTTGCCGCGAATTGGGAGGGATCCGGGGACGTGCGACGTCTGTGCCTCCATGGGGACACCAGCCGCCGCGCTTATTTTATGGCCGCCGGCCAGAGCGCTTCAAGCCAAAACGACTGCTGGGCGGATTTGTCGGAAATGCCGGCCGTGCGGGCGTGCTACATTTGAAGCATAGCTTGCCGGACCCGCCGTGCCGGTGGGGCCTTCTCTGTGCCGA
>CAZPED010000414.1:0-4451 GCA_964585335.1 uncultured Planctomycetaceae bacterium
CCGGCCGCAGCTCGTGGTGCCGGCCATGTCGGGTTTGCTCGTCACAACAGGCGCAGGGCCCGTTGTTCTGGTCTCCGGCCCGCCGCCGGTGCTGGGCGATTTCGTCCGCAACGTCGGGGGCCAGGCCCGCGATTTCGCCAGATCGGAACGGTGGAATGCTGACGTGCAGGCAGCAGACGCCGCATCCCTGGCAGTCCAAGATCGTCGCACCCTGGGTCATGGTCGCTCCATCACAGCGTTTGTCGCAAAACCGCCAGTCTACGACATTCGCCGCCCAGCCGCTCGGCGCATTCCAATAAGTGCCGCCAGACCCACCAGCGCCAGTGCCCAGGTCGAGGGCTCGGGAACGGCGGCCAGATAGGCGAGTGTATTCAAGTAGAAATGCTCGTGCACGGGAAACAACCCGCCAAAGTACTCGCTGTTCTCCAAGAAGTTCGCGTCGCCGACGATGACCACGGCTCCGCTGTGCGGCCCCATGGCGTGCCGTTCAATAATTGCCACCGCCGTCTGGCCCGTTTGCGGCAGATTGGCCAGTGCGGTTGCATACGGTCCCAAATCCGGAAACACCACGCCGGCCAGAAACTCGACGTAGTTTTGAACTCCGAACGGCCCCGAGAAGATCGGATGGTTTGGATCGACCGGAAGGGCGGCCGTATAGCCGCTCAAGCCATCGTCGGCCATCGTTAGGCCAAAGGGGCTGATCATCGACTGTGCCGCCGCCGCGAAGTTCGGAATTCCCTCGGCAATCAACAAGGCGCTGCCGCCATTCAATACGTAGTCCACCAGCGCGGACTGCTCACTGGCCGATAGCGGTGTGATGCCACCATAGGGCGTTTTGTCCGAGGCAATCGCCAGCACGTCGATTCCTGACAAGAACGCTGGCGTCAAGGTCGGCGAGGTGACGATCGTCGATCCGGGAAAGTTCGAGTACAGCGAATTCCGCAGCATACTCGTCATGCTGCCTGTGGCGATGCTGGCGTCGGTCACCCGCGGCGCGCCGAACGTGCCCAGGATGATAGCCCAGGCCGGACTGGCCGAGATGTACAGGGTGAAGCCAGCAACCACCACGAGCGCGCGCCTCGTCGAGCGGAGTGATCTGAGCAGCCGTCCGCCTGCGGCTCTTCCACGAGCGACGCCCAGCGCCACAGCCCCCATGGCCGCCAGCACCCAACTCGAGGGCTCGGGCACGGCGGCCGCCATGTAGGCCAATGAGTTCAAGAAAAATGGCTCAGTGACCGGAAAGAATCCGCCCAGGTATTCGCCATTGAGAAATGGATTAGAATCGCCCACTATCACCACGGTCCCGCTGTGCGGCCCCATGACGTGCGGTTCGATGATCGCGACGGCCGACTGTCCGGTGGCCGACAAATCAGCAAGTGATGTCGCGTAAGGACCGAGATCAGGAAAGACTACGCCACCATAAATCGCAATGTAGTTCTGCACTCCGAATGGGCCCGACATGATCGGGTGGCTGGGGTTAGTGGGCAATGCAGCCAGGAAGCCCGCCAAGTCGTCCTGAGCGAGCGTTATACCAAACGGGTTCACCATCGATTCAGCCGCTTCCGTAAACTGCGGGACTCCCTCGGCGATCAGGAATGCACTGCCGCCGTTCATGACGAAGTCAACCAGTGCCGCCTGCTCACTGGCCGACAAGGGCGTGATACCGCCATCAGCCGTCTTGTCCGACGCAATCGCCAGCACGTCGATTCCGGACAAAAACGCGGGCGTCAACGTCGGCGAGGCGACGATGCTCGATCCCGGAAAGTGCGAATAGAACGAATTGCGCATCATGCTCGTCAAGTTACTATTGGCCAAACTGGCGGTGGTCACGCGCGGCGCGCCGAACGTGCCCAGGATGATCGCCCAAGCCGGAGTGGCCGAAACCACCACGGCGAACCAACCAACAATCACCAGCGCGCGCATTGTCGAACGAATCTTCATTAGCAGTCCTGGCCTCTTTGGTGAGAAGTGCATGCCCGAGCGGGGCCGCGAGCCCCCAAGTTCCGTGCCCCCACTATATCCCCCACCGCGAGGCATTTGCAACCCGCGCACAACAGCTACCGGCGCGAAATTCGTTAGGGAATCATGAGCACTGTGCGCCTTGACGCGTGGCCGCAGCCAGGCTGCCCTGCCCTTCAGACGATTCGTCAATGAGCCAGGGCGGTTTTGAGCAAGTCTGGGCCGGCCTCGACAGGCCGAGCCTGCTCGACTTGCTGCTTGAGTTGCTCCCGCGAATCGGCCAGGCTCCCTTCGGCCTCGGTGACAGCCGGCTGCGGTTGCCCGTCCGCGCCCTTTCCCGATGCGGGCGCTGCCGTCGTCGTTCGTTCGACCACTCGCACCGGCACTTCCTGCGGAAATACGATCTGGCTCGGCCCGGGCTGCGCCAACAAGCTTCGCTCGCGCAGCTTGTGCAGCGATAACCGGATGACCGAAGAGCGCACGGTCAGCCAATTGCTCTTCAGACAATCGATCCAGAAGTAAACCCGCAGTTCGGCGGTGTTGGGATTCAACCGATCGACCAGCACCCACGGCTCTGGCTCGGCCAGCACCGCGGGATGATGGCTGACCACGTCGAGCACGGCAGCCTGCACGTCGGCCAGCGGCTTGTCGTAGGGTACGAACAGCGCGAAGTCGTCGCGCCGCTTGGGGTTGTTGGTGAAGTTGCGAATCGTGTTCTTGTAGACCGTGGCGTTGGGAATCTGCACGTAGTTGCCGTCGAGCGAGACGATCACGGTGGTGCGAATTGTCAGGCGGTCGATGTAGCCCATCACGCCAACGATCTCGACCAAGTCGCCGATTTGAAACGGCCGCTGCATGCTCAGGAAGATACTGGCCAGAAAATTTTCCGTGATGTCGCGAAAGGCGATGCCAATCACCAGGCCCAGCAGGCCGGTTCCCCCCAGCACGGTCAGGGCCAGTTGCGTTGTGCCGCTGACCTTGAGCACCAGGTACAGACCGACCAGAAATACCACGATCGCCAGCGTGCGCGCCGTCAGATCACGAATCAGCGGAATCGTGATGCGGCGCTCGAGCAGCCGCTCGGCCCCGTGGTGTACGGGCCGCAACGAGAACAACGTCAGCAGCAGCACGGCCAGACCAATACCGAGGAACGGCAGATTGCGCATGAAGGTGCGCCAGCCGTCGGTCAATCCGCGCAGCGCCGGCTTGAAATCGAGCACCGCGGGATGGGTAACCTCCATGCGATTGACGACCGCCACGACGTCCTGCGTGTTGCGTCCCAGGTCGGTGGCCCAAGTCTTGTGTTCGTCGGTCCGCGCCATGCCATCGAGAAAGACGACGCCGTCCTTGACACTGACCGAAGGCTCGTCGAACCAACCCGTGGCTTCGAGAATGCGCGTCAATCGCTGGGCAATCTGCTCATCGCCCGCCAATGGCTCGACGTCCACTTTTTGCGGGGCCGCGGGCGATTCACCCTTGGCAGCCGTCGCGGTGTCGCTGGCCGGCGCCGGCGGATTGTCGGCCCCCAGCACAACGTGCGCCACCGCCAGCAGGAAGTGCGCCGACACGACAGCAATCAAGAGCGAGTATTGCAATGAGAATTTCATCGTCGACATTTCCTCGGCCATACAATGCGGGTGCCAGCGCACGCAGGGGCGTGACCGCGCAGCCTGGTCGAGCGCCAGCCACGCCGGCGAATCGCCGCGGCCAGGCCGCCAGATGCTGAGGACTGGCAGAGTCGCGGGCCCCGCAGGAAATGCAACTTGCGCGCCGACCGCCACGCAGATCGGCCGTTCAGGGGAGAAAACGTCGCTCGTTCAGCGCCGCGCCTGCGCTCGCCGCTCAGCCAGCGTTGCCAGCCACTGGTCGACGCCAGCGTGCGACTTGGCCGACAACTCGTGCACGGCAATGCCCGGCCGCACGGCCTGGATATTGGCGCGCAGCTGCGGCAAATCGCACTCGACGGCCGCGGCCAGATCGACTTTCGTGATCACGGCCAGATCGGCCGTGTTGAAGATCGTGGGGTACTTGAGCGGCTTGTCCTCTCCCTCGGTAACGCTCAACAAGACCAGGCGCAACTGCTCGCCAAGGTCGAACGTGGCGGGGCAAACCAGGTTGCCCACGTTCTCGATGAACAAGTAATCGAGCTCGGCCAGATTCCACCCGGCCAGAGCCTCGCGGATCATCTGTGCCTCGAGATGGCAAACCGTGCCAGTGGTGATCTGCCGCACCGGGGCGCCCGAACGTGCAAGCCGCTGGGCGTCGTTGTCCGTGGCCAGATCCCCCACCAGCGCGGCCACGCGATATTTTTCGGCCAGCCGGCTGAGCGTTTGCTCGAGAAAGGCGGTTTTGCCAGCCCCGGGGCTCGACACCAGGCTGATGACGAACACGCCAGCCGCCTGGAACGAATCGCGCAGCTCGCGGGCCACCAGATCGTTGTGCTTGAGCACCTTGGTGCGAACTTCGACCAACCGCGTGGTGGCCACGGCGTT
>CAZPED010000415.1:0-4432 GCA_964585335.1 uncultured Planctomycetaceae bacterium
AAGCGCGAGGTGTTGTTGAGCGAGATCGTCAGCGGCACGTTGTCGGGAAAGGGCGCATCCGAGGCCGGCGGCGCGCCGTAGAACGTCGAGAGCAGCTTTTCCTGCAAGTTGGCGTAGCTGACCCCCGCGAAGGCCCGCAGCACGAGCGACTCGCCAAAGCTGAGGTACTGGCCGAAGTCGAGATTCACCGCGTCGTAGGCGAACTTCACCTGCCCGGTGGCCGACAGCAGCTTGTTGACACCCGTGTTGGTCGCCATCTGCTCGTAGGTTTCGGCCTCGGACGGGCCGGTCTGGCAGAACGGCGAGATCCACATGCCGTCGGACTGCGTGACGGCGGCCGACTGCGTGTTGTTGGTGCGCAGGTGCTGCCACTCGACTTGCAGATCCTTGCCCGGATCGGCGAAGCGATAGGCGGCGCCGATTTCGAAGCCCGGTTGGTAGCTGGGCGTGAGCGTTTCGATGTTCCACAGCGGCGTGGCCAGCGGCACCGGCGAGTTGTAGTTCTTCTCCGTCGTGAGCACGGCCCAGCCGAGGTTGTCGGAACTGGGGCGGAGGAACAACACGCCGGCGTGCACCTCGAACCGCTGCGGATAGTTGGGCACGCCAATGCTGAAGACGTATGGCGCGGCGGCGGGGAACAGTTCGCCCCCGTCAACGGGCGGCGCCGTCGACGGCTCGTCGGAAATGGTCGAGAAGCTCTAGCCGCTGGGTGCCGGATCGGCCGGCTCGTCGTCGGCCCAGGCCCCGCGGCCACTGGTGGCCAGCCAGAGCGCCATCACTGCTAGCAACACGCACCGCTTTCGCCCGCCCATGCGACAGCACTCCCCCGCCAAGATGCCCCCGCGCGGCGCGGTGCCTGCTGAGCAGACCGCCGGCGCGCTCCTGATCGCCCCGCCGGAAACGGCGGGGACCCCAGAATAAGGTGTCGGCCAGCTGGCGGCCGGATAATCAGTACAATCCGGACAGTCGGCGGGTTTTGCCTGGCCTTCCAGCGGGCGTCGGCGCTAACCGCCCGGCTTGTCGACGATGAACACCTTGTGGTCGGGCACGTCGGCAAAGGCGTTGGGGGGCAAATCGAGCGTGGCCGCGAACACCGAGCGCGAGCCGGCCGCCACCCACTCGCTCAGGTTCACCGTCGTGAAGTCGGCGTGATTGTGGATGAGCATCAACTGCGCCGGCACGTTGCCGATGCTTTCGACGTAGTGGCCGAAGCCTTGCGGGGTGAAGGCCACGTCTTCCGGCCCGCAATCGAACCGCGACGACTGTCCTTTGCCGTCGACGATGGTCATGCGAACCTGGCCGGCCATGACGAACAACCATTCGTCGGAGTTGGGGTGCCAGTGCGGTTCGCGGACGTCGCCGGGGGCCAGCGCGATCAGGCTGGCCGACATGGTCGACGACATGGGAAAGTCGTGCAGCTTGTGCTCGCGGATCGAACTGTCGCCGTAGCGGCGGGCATGTGCGGTCGACATGCTGAACTTGTAGGGGGAGTCGCCCTGCGGGGTAGCGCCGCCGGCGGGCGCGGAAGCTGGCGCGGCGCCGGCGGCTGCCGCGGCGGCGGTTTGTTCCTGGGCGACGGCGGTGCCGGCGAGCAAGCTGGCGGCAATGCCGATCACGCTGCGACGACTGATCGTTTCCATGGTCGAGACTCCCTTGGCTCACTGAGATGATGATGGCCGGAACGGGCGCGACACCATGCCGGGCGCGGCCTGTGGATTATTCGACCGCCCCGGCCGCCGGCAAGATCGCGCGGGCCGGGCTTACGAGATTGAAACGAAACCGCGGCAGCGCGTGCCGGCAGTGCAGCTAACGAATCGTTAAGAGTGCGCGCCACGGCGTCGCACAAGGGCGGGCGCGGCGCATAGGGCGCGCGGCGGGCTATTCGCCCAGCAACCAGTGCTCGTCGAAGAAGCCGGCGCTTTTGATCTCGCCCGGATACTGGCTCGTCGGCTTGACGCTGGTGTTGATGATGGCCCAATCGGGCAGCTTGGGCACTTGCCGGGCGTTGTTCAAGTGGTCGTACTCGCGGAACGTGAAGCCGCTGTTGAGCACCACGTAGCGCCGCGGGTTGAGCGGGTTCGGGTAGATGAGCGCGGGGATCATCGTATCGGCCGGATAGGTCTGTTCGCCCACGAGCACCTGGCCGTCGCGCCATTGAATGGGCAGCTTGTCGGCAATGCGGGCCAGCAGCTTGTTGCTCTGCGGATCGCCCCACAGCACCAGGTTGCTGGCGGCGATATCGGCCTCGGTGACGGCCGTGTCGGCCCTGATCCGGGCGTCGCCGCGAAACTGCTTGCGCCAGTGATCGACCGCGTGCTGCATTTCGCTTTGCACCCAGGCGGCCGTTTGCCGGTGGGGCGATGTGCCGGTGGGGCGGACCATGATGAACGAGTCGAGAAACGCGTCGTCGATGGGGCCTTGCAGCCCCCGCGTCTTGCGCAGCCCGACGGCTGGCCGGGGGCCGGGATGCCATTGGTCGTCTGCTTTATGGAACTCGGCGACCCAGGAGCGGTCGGTTTCGACGGCGGGCGCGCCCAACGTGTAGCCGTCGATTATGACCGCCGGAGCGCTGGTATTGTCGAGCGGGCAGGCGCCGCTGGGCATGGACAGACGCAGCGCCGCCACGTTCAGCGTTTCGATCTTGATCGTGTGGGCGTCGGCAATCTCGGCGTCGACGCGGGCCTGTTCCCAGTGCTTGTCGAGTGCTTCGAGCCGCACCCACAGGCACTCGGGATAGCGCAGCGTGTAGGTGGCGAAGCGCACGCGGCGCGGCACTGCCGCGCGGCCGCGGGCCACGATGGCGTCGATGCGGCGATTGATCTCGGCCTTGGCCTGCGGGTGATAGGAGTGGCCCGTGTCGGGTCCGATGACGTGCGTGAGCTTCAATCCTTCGCGCTCGAGGGCCGTGGCCATGATGTCGGCCGCTTGTTTCTGGCTGTCCTTGGCGCCGCTGTAGGCCACGGTTGGGCAGTTGAACAAGTTGAGCGCATAGTCGGTGCAGTCGTACGCGTGCCAGAGCTTCTGCTCGTACCAGGGCGGGTTGACCTCCTCGTGCTGGAAGACGCGGAGGAACTCGCGCGTTTCGGCAAAGCCGGCGCCGGGGGCCGCGGCGGCGAACAGCCCGGGATAGTGGACGGCGAACTGCCAGCAGGCGGCGCCTCCCATCGAAAAGCCGCGGATGACGACGCGGTCGTCGTCGATCGGGTAGCGGCGCTTGACGTCGGCCAAGGCTTCGAGCAGGTCGATCTCGCCGGCCAGCTTGTTGGCGTTGCAGTAGCGGCCATAGAGGTGCACGACGAATGTTTCAGGAGGCGTGAACTCGCCGGGCGACGCCTGGTCGATGAAGTTCAGCTCGCTGAGCGTTTCGCCGCGGCCGTGACACCAGAAGTCGAGCCGGCGCGGCCGCGGGTCGGCCGGATCGTAGCCCGAGGGCACGACCAACCGGTACGGCTGCAGGGAGCCATCGATCTTCGAGACGTAGGCGTGTACGCGCACGCTCTGGGCGCGCGTGGAGTCGCGCGGCGTCAGACTTTCGCCCTGGGCCAGCTGGCCGGCCAGTTCGGCGGCGCGGGCCAAAAGCTTGTCGGCCGCGGCGATTTCGCGCTCGTTGAAGAATTCGTTGTACTGGAGGGCGTAGCGCACGGCCTTGTCGTAGATCTCGACGTCGGGCAACTCGGCCAGCAGCGCCGGCTTGTCGCGCAGCTTTTCCCGCAGCTCGGCTAGCTGCACGATGAGTTTGATAAGCGCCGCTTGCAGCCGCGCCAGGTCTGCGGCCGGCACGGCAATGCCGACGGGCGGAATGGGCCGCACCTTGTCGGCAATGTTATCGGCCGGGCCATCGGCCCACAGCCACGGAGCCACTAACAGCGAGCCGGAAAGCACCAGTGTAAAACGCTTCATCGACCACCCACCAGCGAGAAAGAAATCGCCCACGGGACGTACGGGCCCATGGTAACTCAAAGCGGAGCGCGAAGCACGCAAAACACTGATTGACCGTTTCTTGGGGAAAATAGCGCAAGAGCGGTGGCGGTCAGAGGCCCGGAGAACTTCAGGCTTCGGCCAGCGCGGCGGCCGCCGCGGGCGAGCAGCGGTCGGCAATCAGCAGCCGCACGAGACGCCGGGCCATGTCGACCGTGCGCTTGTTGCCCGTCGCTTGCCGGGTGATGTAGGTGCCCTCGATGATCAGGCACACTTCGCGGGCCAGCGAGCGCGGGTCGTTGGCCTCGGCCTCGACGGCCAGCTGGTGCACGAAGTCTTCGATCAATTGCTTGCTCTGCACGGCCAGCCGATGCGCGGGCTCGTGCGGCAGCGGAAACTCCATGAACGTCTTGACGAAGATGCAGCCCTGGAAGTCGTCGGACTCGATCACCTGTTCGACCACGTCGAGCACCGCGTAGAGCCGCGCCACGGGGTCGACGGCCCGCTCGAGCAC
>CAZPED010000416.1:0-4424 GCA_964585335.1 uncultured Planctomycetaceae bacterium
ATCCCAATAATTGTACTGCGGATCACCGTTACGAAACGCAAACACGGCATCGGGCAGCGCGCGGCCGCTCTCGACGCGCGAGTGGACACGCACGAGCACGGCGCCGTCGTGACGGCGTTCGACATCCCAAGAGTGGAGTTCGAGCAAGGTAGGAATCGTCCGGGGGCGGGTTTTCGGGGGGAAGGAGTATCGGCAAGTCGCCCCCTGGCGGCACGCTGGCCGCTGCGGGGCGGCGTATTGTGCCGAAAGGTGCTGTTCCATTCTAGGCTAGTTTTTTGCTCGGCCAGCCGCAAGGGATAATGCTAGCGTTTCCCCCGTGAGAATCGTGCTGGCGGCCCCCCCACTGCGGCGCCTCCAGATGGCCCAGGGTAGAATCTGCGTGGCCACGGTGCCGCCCGGCAAATCGCCTCATGTGGAGAGCAACACACCGCGCGACACGCGCCGACTGGCGCCCCTGACCTGCGGCTCAAAGCGACGCTCCATGGCCAACAGTTTGATCTTCATCCGCTCGCCCTCGGGCCCTGAATAGCGGCCCACGCTGCCATCGGAGTTAATCACCCGGTGGCACGGCACAATCAGCGGAAACAGATTACCCGCCATCGTGTTGCCCACGGCCCGGGCCGCGCGCGGCGATCCGGACAGCGTTGCCAGTTCGCCGTAACTTCGCGTCTTGCCATAGCCGATTGCGCGGCAGTGTTTGAAGACACGCTGCTGAAAGGGGGTCAGGTGGTCCAGGTCGAGCTGGACGTCGCGAAAGTCTACCCGACCACCCGCGGCATACTCGCGCAGCCGGTCGACCAGTGACGGCCACCAGTTGCCCCCCTGGGCCCGTTCGGCCACCTCTCCGCCGAGCGCACAAAAGGCCGCGGCGCGGCTGGGGTAGCCAAACACGATTCGCTTCAGCCGGGCCTTCACGCCCAACACGCCCATCCAACCCAGGTCGGTGGCAAAAAAAGCGACTTGCAGCGGTCGATCCAGAGGCATGGGGATGACACCTGCGCCGAAAAAGAGAGGGGTTTCGACACCAAACGACGCACGTAGCGCGGGCCTTTGACAGTTTTGCGGAAGTCATTCTATACTGAGGCCACATGGCCGCAATCAAATTCCCTTCCGGCTGAGCGATTTCTCCGCCGCCGCGCTCCTGCTGAGGACTCGTTGATGCACCGCTACAGTTCATTGAGTGACGATTTCTACGTCAACATGAACCTCAGCACCGAAATGGATTTGCCAGGCAACCGGGAATCGGTTCTGCACTTCTTCGAGAGCCTGCAAAAAAAGTATCCCACGATGCGCAATTTCTACGCGCGCGAAAAGGGAGACTTCATCCTCGAGGAAGACAAGGAGCAGGGGCACTACCGCTGGACCACGATCGAGCAGCGCCGGTTGTGTTCCGGCCAGGTGAATCCGCAGAATGTCGACGAGGCCCTCGATCAGCACCGCCTGGTGCTCGACCTGGCGCCCTACATGCTCTCGCTCAGCACGATCGACTGCGAGGCCATCGACCTGCTGTTCGGCTTCGACTTCACCTATCGGGGCAATCATAACCAGCTCGTGGCCGAAGCCCTGGGCCTGAGCCCCGCCCTGGAGCGCCTCGTCGAAGTGCCGGGAGCGACGATCGTCAACTACGAGCCGACGATCACGGTCGCGCTCGACGACCAGTGCCGCATGCAGTGCCGGTTGAGCATCGAAACCCGCACCAACGCCTATCAGATTCGCACCGGCGATTTCCCCGAGGAACAGCTGAGCGTGTACGTCACGGCCCGCCGCTATGGCGGCCTGGGCACCGACCTGACCTACGTTCAAGTGCTCGACAAGCTGGCCAAGGTCTGCGCCGACATGGTCGATGCCTACGTGGCCGACCACGTGCTGCGGCCGCTGGCCCGGGCCATTTCGGCCAAGTAGCACTGCGCCGCTTGCCGGCTGCCTCTCACCGCGCCGCCAGATCGACCGCGTCGCGCGCCGCTACGACGTGCGAGACGATCGCTTGCATGCGGTTCGCGTCGGCAAACGTCGACAGCACGTACGATTTGAGCGCCACGATCGGGTCGCCAAAATCATTGTGCCGGTAGCAGTTGGTCAGCGAGATCACGACGCCCTGTCCGGCCAGTGCCTCGGCGTGTACCCGCTCGAAGATCCGCCGGTTGTACTCGTTGTGCTCGCGGACCTGCTGCCGGTAGTTGGCGTCGGTCTTTTCGCGCTGTTTGACGTGAAACGTATCGACGCCGTCGGGATAGGCGCGAAACAGCGTCACCGGACCGTAGTTGTCGCCGTTGAGCACCGTCAGGTTCGGATGCGACTCGATCAGCTCGCGCAACACCTCGGCCATTTCCACGGCATGGCCCAGCAGCGTGCGAAAGCCTTCCTTGCCCAGCAGCAACAGGTTGGCCAGCGCGGCCATCGGCCCCGCCGCGCTGCGGGTCGTTTCCAGCGAATACATGCCCGGATGATGCTGCCCCGACTGATACAGGTAAGGCATCGTATCGCGTCCCCGGGCAATCAGCTCGAAGTCGCCCGCATCGCGGAACATCACCAGCGACGACGTGTAGGGCGTGTAGCCGGTCTTGTGAAAGTCGACGCCAATCGAGTCGGCCAGCGGCAAGTGTTGCACGTCGTGTTGCACGGCCGCCAGCGCGCGGACCGTGCGGCCGCGAAATCCCAAGGGGTTGTGCAGAAAGTCGTAGTCGTTGAAGACCGACCAGGCCCAGCCGATGACCGCGTCGGCGTGCAGGTGCGGCAAGTACGGCAGTTTGTATTGCTCGGCCAGGCGACGGCGCAGGGCGTCGATGGCGCGCAGGTCGTCGATGCCAAAGGCGTCGGTCGTGCCCATCGTGGCTACAATGGCGGCGATCTTCTGGCCAGCGTCGAGCGCCTGGCGCGCGGCGGCTTCGAGCGATTCGAGCCGCACGGCGTTGTTCGTATCCGAAGGCACGCGGACCACGTGGTCCTGTCCGATGCCCAGCCAACTGGCAACCGTCAGGCACGAGTAATGGCTTTGCTCCGATGACAGCAGCACCACGTCGTCCTTCAGCCCCTGGCGGCCCGCGCCAGGGCAGGCCTTTTCCAGCCCCACCTTGACGCCGTAGAGCAAGGTGCCCGTGCCGCCAAAAGTGAACAGCCCACCGGCCTGTTGCGGATCGTACCCGACGAGCTGCGCGGTCATGGCGATGGCCCGCACCTCGGCTTCGGCGAAGCGCCGGCCGCTTTCGTCGCTGCACAAATTCGGGTTATAGAGCAGCGGCAGCAGCACGCCGATCACGCTGGCAATCGACGGCGTGGGCACCACGTTGATCTGGCTTTGCGGATGCCCCCAGATGAACATTCCCTGCAGGTATGACACGAGCTCGGGAATGACCGCTTCGAGCGTGCGGCCGTCGGCGGTCACCTGCTGCGCGCGGGCACGCTCGTAGTCGGGCTCGTGCGGCGTGCCAAGAATTGGCGTTTGCGACTTCAGCGCGTCGACCTGGTCGAGCGCGCGGAGAATCGAAAACACGACGTAGCCGTCGTGAACCGGATCGGAAACCGGCTGCGGAAAGGCCTTGCGCAGCTGTTCGAGGCATTGCTGGTAGTGCACGCCGAACCTCACAAACGGGCCAGCCGGCGCTGCCGCACCTGGTCGACCGTAACCGCGGCCACGATAATAGCGCCCAGGATCATTTCCTGGGTCGAGTTGGGCTGCTTGAGCGCCGTGCAGCCACTGGAAATTACTTGCATGATCAGCGCGCCAGTCAAGGTGCCCAATATCGAACCCCGGCCGCCGCTCAGGCTGCCGCCGCCGATCACAACGGCTGCAATGATCGGAAGCTCCTTGCCGGTGCCCGAGGTCGGGTCGCCCACCGTCAGCCGGCTGAACTGGAAAACGCCGGCGACGCCCACGAACAGCCCGGCCAGGGTATAAACCGCCACGCTGGTGGCCGGCACGTTGATGCCGCACAGCCGGGCGGTCGACTCGTTCGAGCCGATGGCAAACAGGTGCCGGCCGAACACCGTGTAGCGCAGCACGGCCGAGACCACGAGGGCCAGCACCAGCAGCAGCCAGACCCCGGGGGCCAGCACCAGCCACTCTTGCTGCACGCGCGGACTGAGCAGCTCGGGCATCCAGCCGGGAATTTGCGTGCCGGCCGGACGGACCATCGTGTTGTCGCCAATCCGCTTGGCGATGCCCAGGTAAATGGTCATCGTGCCCAGGGTGACAATGAATGGCACGACGCGCAGCGCGCTGATCAACACGCCGTTGATGAATCCGGCCAGGCAACCCGTGCCCAGCGCGGCGGCAATGGCCAGCGGCGCTCCGTAGTCTTGCCGCAAGCACCAGGCCAGCACCGTGGCGCACAGAGCCATGGTGGTTCCGGCCGACAGGTCGATGCCCGCCGCGATGATGATCATCGTCATGCCCAGGGCCGCCACGGCCACGGTGGCCGATTGCA
>CAZPED010000417.1:0-4423 GCA_964585335.1 uncultured Planctomycetaceae bacterium
CTTGCCCCGGCAGGATGTGACAGTAATCGAAGCCGGTGGGATCGGAAACCAGGTGCCACTTGCCGACGACGGCAGTTTGATAGCCGGCGCTTTGCAGCAACTTGGGAAACGTGACCTGGCTGCCGTCGAAGCGGCTGTTCGAGTTGTTATAGAACCCGTTGAGGTGCGAATACTTGCCCGTCAGAATCGTGGCCCGGCTGGGACCGCAAATCGAGTTGGGCACCAGGCACCGCCGAAACAGCATGCCTTCGGTGGCAATCCGGTCGATGCCGGGCGTGGCCAGCAGCCGCCGCGGCTCGCCATAGGCGCTGATGGCGGCCGAAGCGTGATCGTCGGAGAAAATGAACAGAATGTTCGGACGTTTGCGCTCCGCCGCGCTGGCGGCGCTGAACGCCAGCACAAGCCACGCCAGGGTGAACAGGGCGGCCCAGTGGCGAGCGGCAAGGCGATTCATGGAGATACCTTCCAGAGTGGCCAACGGAAGCGACGCGGCGCCATTCTAGAGGGCACGACGGGCGCTGTCGACAATTGGCCGGCGCAGTCGCTCGAAGGGCGGCTGCTCGATCCCTCGGGGCGGCTAATCGGCAAACGCCCCGGGCGGCGCTGGGTCGCTGTACTCGGCTCGCGCCGTGGCCAGCAGCTTGCGCAGCCGTTGCAATTCGGCTGCCGCCGCCGGATCGCTTGCCAAATTGTGCAACTCGTCGGGATCGTGGGCCAGGTCGAATAGTTGAGTCATCCGCTTCCCACCGGCGTTGTACTCGATCAGCTTCCAACGTTCGTCGCGGATCATCCGCTGATAGTAGCGGTACGCGGCGAACAACGTATCGCGCACGCGCTTCGCGCGGCCGTCGACGATGGGCATCAGGTCCAATCCTTCGACGGCCAACGGAGTGTCGGCCCCAGCCAAGTCGCAGATGGTCGGAAACAAGTCGAACAAATACACCAGCGCGTCCGATTGACCGTGTGGAATACCGGGCCCGGCCAACACCAGCGGCGAACGAAAATGTTCGTAAAGGTTTTGTTTGCCCATCAACCCGTGGCGCCCGCCCACGGCCAGTCCTTGATCGCTGGAAAAAATCACTACGGTGTTCTGCTGCCAACCTCGCTGGGCAAGCACTTCCATGACGCGGCCGATTTCGTGATCGAGATGCGAGATCGTGGCGTAATACTCGGCCAGGTGCTGGCGCATCACCTCCGGCGTGCGGGGGTGGGGCGCCAACAGCTCGTCGCGAATCTTTAGCTCGCCGTTGTCGAACGGATGCTCGGGCAGAAAGTTCTTGGAGAGCGTCAATCGCTCTGGCTGGTACATGTCGACGAACTGGCGCGGAGCCAACCGCGGGTCGTGGGGCACCTGGGGCGCCAGGTACATGAAAAACGGTCGCTGGCCATCGTGCTGCTTAAGGAACTCGATCGCTCGGTCGGCCGTTTCCGTGGCGGTGTCGGCGGTGCGTCCTTGCTGCTCGATGTTCACCTCGAACGCTGCGTTGCCAAAGGTGCATGAGTTGCCAATCTTGCCGCAGTGAAACGTGGCATAGCCCGCGTCCTTGACCACTACGGGCAACAGCGGCACGCCGGGTGGGGCCTGCTTGGCGCGGGGATTCTCGGGGATGTGCCAAAGCGAACGCCCCGTGATCAGCATCGTGCGGCTGGGCAGGCAGACCGCGGGAGTCATCGAACCCATGCAGTAGGCGTTGTTGAAGTGATAGCCGCGATCGACGAGCCGGTCGAGATTCGGAGTGTGAATCTCACGGTTCCCGAGGGCGGCGATCGTGTCGCCCCGCTGATCGTCGGCCAAAATCAACAAGAAGTTCGGCCGCTTGGGCGAGCTGGCCGGTTCGTCGGCCGGGCACGGCCGCGCAAGGCCCGCCAGCACCAGGCACAATCCCGCGGTCAACCACGGCGACCAGCGTCGAGCCATCGACCAATTCCTCAGGCGGTAAGTGGGCGCGAGCGGTTGCCGTGCGCGTCGTCGGAGCCTCGCAGACGCTGGCGGATCCACGCCAGCCAGCTTTCCGACGGCCAACGGTACGGCCGGAACTTTTCCAGCACGCTCTGCTCTTCGCTGTGAAACAGGGCCCGGTACATCCCCAGCTTGCTGGCCAGGGGCGTGTCGATAAACGTGCTCGAATCGTTGACGCTCATCTGGAAGGCGACGCGCATCTCGAACTCGCGCACCGTTTGCCGGTCCCAGGCACGGTTGAGATTGTTCAAACTGTCGCACCAGACAATCGTGTGAATGCCCACGGGCGGGCCGTCGCGCAAGATGTTCGTGAATTGTTTCGACGGGTCAGGCGGTTTGTCGGCGCCCGAGCGCGAAAAGCTGAAATCCTCCTCTTGGCGCCGCAAATCGCGTAGCTTTTGCAGGCCAAAGACCACGACGAACGCGGGCGGGTATTCCTCGTCGGGCGACTGCTGGCGGCGCTCGAGCTCGGCCGCCACTTCTCCTACGGCGCCGGCCAATTGCTTCCAGCCGCTGACTTGTACCGGGTCGGTGGTCAGGCTCGGCAACTGCGCCAGCGCAGCCGCCGATGTCGACCCGGCCGTGGTGCCGTCGAGCACCCAGAATCGCGTGCGGCCCTCGGGCGCCACGGGGCTTTGCGCCGCCAGCGCCACGACGGCCGTGGCCGCCAGTCCCAGCGCGGCTTCCTCGTTTTGGCCGAGCACCAGCAGGTTGCTGCCGCTTTGGCGGCGAAAGACCACGCTGGTAGGATCCTTGATGGCCACGGCTTCGCCCAGCCAGATTCGCGGGGCTTCGAGCCACCGGGCCGGGCGGTCTTGTTCGAGCAGTTGCACCAGTTCGACGTTGCGCTGTGGATCGGCCGGCACGTTGCCCTCGAACACCACTTGCGGGCGAATCTCGCCGGTCCAGTCGTGCGCAAGCGACTGCACCTGTTCCAAATACTGTTCGCGGCGGTCATCGCCCAACCAAACGATCTGGAACGGGTGATTGCCTTCGACCAGGCCGTTCGAGTCGTTGTAGATCGCTTCGCCAGCCCGCGATAGCAACCGGGCGGCCGAGTTGTCTTCACTGAGAATCAAGTGGGCGTCGGCCTCGCTGCACTGCAGGGCGATGCGCACGGCCATCTGGCCGATCGTACTGCGGGCCAAAGTGTACGCTCCGGCCAAGGTTTGCGATCCGAGCAGCACGTGAATGCCGAACGCACGTCCCTGGCGTACCAGTCGATCGAGCAGCAGGGCGGCGTCTTGGGCGATCTTGTCGTCCTCGACAAAAAACTCCTGAAACTCGTCGACGATCAGCATCACGCGCGGCATGGGTACGCCCGGCCGCGCATCGCGAAAGCCGGCCAGGTCTTGCACGCCGGCGTCGCGGAACCGGTCGGCGCGCGATTTCAGCTCAACGTCGAGCCTGGCCAACACGCTGACGCCGAACTCGCGATCGCTTTCGATCGCCACGACTCGCGCATGCGGCAATTGGTGCGTGGCGTAGGTTTTGAACTCCACGCCCTGCTTGAAGTCGACCAGGTACAGTTCGACTTCATCGGGGTTGTAGCGCACGGCGATATTCGTCACCAGCGCGTGCAACAAAGTTGATTTGCCGGAGCCCGTTTTGCCGGCCACGAGTACGTGCTGCGAAGTGCCCGAGCCGAGCTTGAGCGCTTGCAAGCGCGTAGCGCCCGCGCGGCCCAGCGGCACGTCGAGCCCGGCGCGGGCGGAACTGGTCCAATACCGATCGGGCGAGGGAGCGATGACGTCGAAGGGCACTTCGACGCGTCCGGCTTCGATGGCCTTGGCACCCGCCGCGTGCAACAGCGTGGTCACCTGCGCGGGGGCCGGAGGTGTGTCGGGCACCACGGCGAAGGACTCGAACCCCGGGGCGTTCCAGGAAAAGCCCCCGTCGCGCCAGGTGAGCACCGTGGCGTGTTGTTCCAGTTCGCCCAGACGCAAGCTGGCCGGTAGCGGCTGATCGGCGTCGACCGTCATCAGCACGTACACGCCGCAACGGGCGCCGCTGGCGGCGATCGATTGCAGGCGGCGCTGCGCCGCTTCGCTGAAATTCGCCGGGTAGTTGGCAATCACCAGGAACCGAAACGGCTCGGCAATTTCGCCGGCATCGCGATTGTATTGCTCGATCGTCTCGAACTCGTTGCGCAGATACTTCTGGATCACATTCTCCATGTGCTCCGAAAGATCGGCCAGACGCTGCTCGATGTGCCGCGGCTCGGTCCAAATGCGGCTGGTGACGAGCGCCTCGTTGTAGTCGGCCAGATGCATGAAGGCGGCAAAGTTCTCGCCCAGCCCGGTCGGGTCGACGATCGTGAATCGCACCTTGGCTGGCGGAATGGCCACCAGCAGCCGCAGCATCATGGCTTGCAATGTTTCGACGGCCACCCGGCGTCCATCGCCCCGCGCCTTGAGGATGACGCTCGCCCGCTCGGGAAACTTGACTAGCGCGGGCAGTGCA
>CAZPED010000418.1:0-4407 GCA_964585335.1 uncultured Planctomycetaceae bacterium
ACGAGATGCTCAAGCGGGCGCGGCGGCGGTTGGAAAGCGACCGCCCGCTGTTTGTCACCGCCGATCTGACGCAGTTGCCGTTTCCCGACGAGACGTTCGACTGCGTGACATGCGGCTATGTGCTTGAACACTTGCCCGACCCGCGACCGGGACTGGCGGAACTCAGCCGCGTGCTGGTCGCTGGTGGGCGGATGCTGCTGATCGCGACCGAGGACAACTTTGGCGGCGCGTGGACGAGCTATTTCTGGCTCTGCCGCACTTACAACCGCGCGGAACTGAAGGCCACTTGCGCGGAGCTAGGCCTGGAGTGGCGGCGCGAGTTGTGGTTTTCCCGCTTTCACGAATGGATGAAGGCGGGGGGCATCTGCGTCGAGATTGTCAAGCGATCATGAGCGTGCGGCCACGGCCTGCGCCAGCGGCCGTGCGATTCGGGCCGGCTCGTCGTTGGCGACCGGCGAACGCAGCACGATGCGAGTGAGTTCCGGCGGGCAGTTGTAGCGCAACGGATCAAGCGCCGACACGCCGCGACTGACATGCATCAGCGTGGGCGGTTCGTGAAACAAGCCGCAGGCGTACTTCACGCCATAGCGGCTGGGGCTGAACAGCGGTCCCACCAGTGGCAGGCGGATTTGTCCGCCGTGGTTGTGGCCAGCCAACATCAGATCGAAGCCGTGGCGGCGGGCCCAGGGAAGCTGATCCGGGGTGTGCGCCAAGAGGACGCGGAGCGCGGTGGCGTCGTCGATGCGGGTCATGTCGGCGGCGGGGCGAATCCACGGTAGTTCGTTGCCCGCCAAGAGGATCGTTTCGCCCTCGATGCAAAGCTCTTGATGGCGAGCGCCGAGATAGCGCGTGCCGGCGTCGACGATGGCTTGGCGCAGCCGCGGCAAGTGGCTCTTGAGTCGCACATCGTGGTTGCCAAACACGAAGAACGAGCCATATTTCGCGCGCAGTCGGCCAAAGACGTCGCTCGACCAGTCGATGCACTCGGGGCGATCGACGAGATCGCCGGTGATGAGAATCAGATCGGGCTCGAGCGCGCTGGTTAGCTCGGCGACTTCGACAAAATAGCGGCGGTCGATGATGCCAGTGAAATGCAGATCGGACAGATGGGCGATCGTGAGGCCATCGAGCCGAGCGGGCAGGCGCGAGAGTTCGAGCTCTTTTTCGGTGATCTCCAGTTGAAAGCACTCGTTGCCTGGCAGTCGCGTGAGGGGGCGCAGCCAGCTATTGCCATCGGGCCGGTAGCCCAGGCGGCGGACCATGTCGAGCCGTTGGGCCGACTGGCGCTTGAGCGGTCGCAGCGGCCCGCGACGCAGGTTGCGGTTGGCCCAGACCGCCAGACCGGGGACTCCAAGCACGCAGCAGCAGAGGAAGTACCAAACGGCGGGTCCCGCCGGCGTGGCGCTTAGCCAATCCAAGCCGTCGCGCCAGAACCACAACATGTAAACCAGCGGCGCCGCGCAGAGGCTGCCGAGCCCCAGGATGTTGACGATCGTCACGCCCAATTTGGCCAAGCGGGTGGCATGGATCTGGTTGACCACGCAGGCCCAGAGCGCGGTGTGGCCAATCAGTGCTAGCAGCAGCAGGAAATACGTCATTCAGGAGGCTCGGCGGGGTTTAGCATGGGGGGCGATCATCGTGGGGAATGTATTGGACCGCAAGTGCAGCCTGTGGATTGAAGCGTCCCTCGCTCGGCCGGCGGCCAAGAGGCAAGCGGCTAGTGATCTGTGGCTGGTGAAGTAGGGAAAGATCCTCCTCACTCGGCCCGCGGCCGACGTCTCCTCACAGGCAGGGCGAGGAGAAGCGGGAGACGTTTTTCTAGGTTTGCTCGACCTTCACCGGGCCGGGGACGCGCACTGCTTCTTCCACAGTGCCGAGGAGTTGATCGAGCCGGAACGGTTTGTAGAGCACCGCCTTGGACGACAGACCTGCCTGGCGCGCCTTGACGATCGAGTGTCCGGGGTCGTAGCCAAAGCCGGTCATCAGCACCAGCGGCACCGGGTTGATCACCTCTTGCAGGCGCAACATCAGGTCGTAGCCCGACATATCGGGCAGGCGAATGTCGGCGATAATGACATCGTAGCCGCCGTGGGCCAGCGTGCTGCGGACCATGAAGACGGCTTCGGCGCCGTTGTGGGCGGTTTCGACAATGCAGCCATAGCGATCCAACAGGGCGTGGGCGGCGCTGCGCACGCTCTCGTCGGCGTCGACCACCAGCACTTCCTTGCCGCGGAGCAGCGGGCGCTCGTCTTGCGGCAAAACCTGCGGCACGGCCTGGGTGGGGGTCATCTTCTGCCCCACCTTTTGAATGACCTGCTTGATGTCGCGGGCGTTTCGCAAGATGCGCTGCAGGCGCTCGACCACCTCGGGCTCGTGGCCGATGTAGCGCTCCATGATGTTCACGGCGCAATTGAGGATGTCGTCGACGGGCAGGGCGACCGCGCTATGAATGGCCTCGACGCTCTCGGCGGCGGTGCTGGCCTTCTCGGCGACGAGCAGTTCGAGCTGATTAAGGGCCGCTGCGACGTCGCGGGTGAACAGCTCCAAGAACTGCAGGTCGCTTTCGGTGAAGGCGCGGGGCTCGGGGCTCTCGACGTTGAAGGTGCCGATCACCTCGTCGTGCAAGATGAGCGGCACGGTAAGCGAGCTTTTGGCGCCGGTGGCCCCTTTCAGGTAGAGCGGGTCTTCGGTGGTGTCTTCGCACAGATAGCTCTTGCCGGTGGCGGCCACAAAGCCAGTGACTCCGTTGCCATGCGAGCGGGCGTGCAGCTCGCGCTGCTGGGCCTCGATATCCATGCCGACGGCCAACAGCGGCATCAGGCGGCCGCTCTGCTTGTCGAGCAGGCGAATTTCGACGACGTCGAAATTCAGTAAATCCTTGGTGTAATGCAGGATGTTCGACTTGAGCAGCTCAATCCGCTCTTGCACCGTCATCTGAAAGAGTTCGTCGGGCGTCAGGTCGGCCAACTCGATGCCGGCGCGATGGATCGCCGCCAACTTTTGCTGCTGCAACGTCTCAACAGTGATGTCGCGGACGGTGACGATCAGAATTTGGTGCGGGCCGTCAGAATCGCGGGCCGGCACCGCATGCACGTGAAAGTATCGGTTCTCGCTCGACTTGAGCGTGGTGGAGCTGGATTGGCCGGTGGCCAGCGCGGTGTGAAAGGGACAGAAGTCGGGGCCGAGGATCTCGGGGCTGCCGAGCACCGCGTAAAAGTTTTGACCAACGACCGAATCGCGGCCGCTCCATTCGCAGAGCCGGCCATTTCCCCAGATAATGGAGTTGTCGTGGTCGAGCAGCACCACGCCATCGGGCATGCCTTCCAGAATCAAATCGTTCTGGAGCAGTTTGCCAACCTGCAATGCCTCTTCGAAGTGAGCGCCGCTGACGAAGACCCCCGCGAAGTCGTCTCGCTTGAGGCGAGCCAAGGCGCGGAGCATCGACTCCGCCACCACGACTTCGAACGTCTCACCGAGCCGGGCGAGATCTTGCTCGTCTCGTTCTCGGGAGTCGCAAACAACCAGTATCTTGGGCTTTGCCGTCACCCCCTCAACTCCAATTCCGCGCACCCGCTGCATCATTATAAAAGCGCTACATGGTTGGAACAACCGGGCCGGAACTCCCTATCATCATCGTCTGCGCCGCTTTCGCATATTCAACGCGCGAGGGCGAGTAAAACGCGTAGCGGGGACTACCGCGCCCGAGCGATTCGCGCCAGCGACACGCTCGTTACAGTCGGCGCCCGGACAATCTTCATACGCTGGCTGGCATGGTTGGATCGGAAACCATTGAGATTTTCATGAACGCGGCATATTCGGCCGCGAGGATGCAAGCGACATGACGCACTGGCGCGACAAGAATCGGCAGGCCTGGGACGCCCTGGCGCGGGCACGGCACCCCTTTACCTTGGCGGCACGGGACGAGGATTTTGCCGATCCCGTGCGTGCCTTGGACATTGCGGGCTGGCTGACCAGACCCCTGACCGGCGCCCGAGTGTTATGCCTGGCGGCAGGGGGTGGGCGGCAGAGCGCGCTGTTTGCCGCGGCGGGCGCCGAAGTAACGGTGGTCGACATCAGCCCCGAGGTGTTGGCGATCGACCGCCGGGTAGCGGAGGAGCGGCAATTGAACGTGCGGGTGATCGAGGGGTCAATGGACGACTTGTCGATGCTGGCCGAAGGAAGTTTTAACCTGGTGAATCAACCGGTGAGCACCTGTTACGTGCCCGACATACGCGCGGTGTATCGCGAGGTGGCGCGGGTGCTCGCGCAGGGGGGGCTGTACAGCAGCCAGCACAAGCAACCGGCGAGCCTGCAAACCGAACTAGCGCCGTCGAGCAAGGCGGGCTAGTTGTTGGGGGAGCGTTACTACCGCGAGGCGCCGCTGCCGCCGGGGGCGGCCTCGATGCT
>CAZPED010000419.1:0-4392 GCA_964585335.1 uncultured Planctomycetaceae bacterium
GCTTCTTCAGGCCGCCGCCCATCGTCATGCCGAAGCTGTAGCTGGCCTTGTCGCGGAGGGTTTTCAGTTCCGTCTTGCGTGCGCCTCGCTCCTGGGCAAAGGCTTGGCTAGCCGCGATCAGGACGGCCACGGCCACGGTGACGCGAAGATTCATGCGAGATTCCTTTCTGCAATAGTGTGCGGCTGGCGTCGCTTCGACGGCTGGGGGATCCTGTTGCCAGCGGCGGGGATCATAGCGGAATCGGCCCAATGGGCCTAGATCGACTTGCCGGCGCTGATGGATGGTCGGTTTGCCAGGGGCCACGTCGAAATTGCCCATCTTCGACTTGCAGTTGCGAATTGCGGTTAATACAATCAATTTAAACAGCTGTTTTAATTGCCTGTCTCATTCGTTTCCCCCTCACCCATCATGGCCGTCGAACTGGACGACACCCGCGCACGCGTCGTGGAAGCCGCTGGCAAAGTCTTTGCCGACAAAGGCTTCGAAGGGGCGACCATTCGCGAAATCTGTCACCTCGGCCGGGCCAATCTGGCGGCTGTCAACTACCACTTTGGCGACAAGCGTCGCCTGTATGTGGCTGCCGTCGAGCACGCATATCGTCACCGAGCCGAGCAAGTGCCGCTTCCCCAGTGGGAGGTCGGAGTGCCGCCGCAGCGAAAGCTGGCCGATTTCGTTTTGACCCTGATCACACGGATGATCGGCCGCGACGGCACACCCTGGGAGCACGAGTTGCTGTTGCGCGAGGTGGCCCGGCCCAGCGATGCCTGCCAGAAGATGGTCGAGGATTTCATCCGCCCGCAGTTCCAAATGCTGCTGCGGATTCTGGAAGAGCTCATGCCGCAGGCCAGCGCGGCAGAACGCCGGCTGGTGGGCTTCAGCGTCGTCGGACAGTGCTTGCACTACAAGGTTACCGATCACGTGGTGCGGATGCTGGTGCCGCCCGAAGAGTATGCCCGCTACGGACCCGAGTACCTGGCCAGTCACATTACCGCGCTGACGCTGCGTGGCATCGGCGTGGACCCACACCCAACCAGCGAGTCGAGGTGAGCCGATGGGCTGGGTGGCGCTGCGCATGCTGATGGGTAACCGCGGCAAGTTTGTCGGCATCGTGCTGGGGGTGACGTTCGCCGCTTTGCTGATCGCTCAGCAGGCATCGATCTTTTGCGGTCTGATGCTGCTGACCACGAGCCAGATTCGCGACGTGCAGGGAGCCGACATTTGGGTCATGGATCCCAACGTGCAGTTTATCGACGACATCAAGCCGATGTCCGAGGTCGAGCTGTACCGCGTTCGGGGCGTCAAGGGAGTCGAGTGGGCGGTGCGGCTGTACAAAGGGCTGAGCCGGGCGCGGCTGGCCAACGGCACGTTTCAACAAATCATTCTGCTGGGAATCGACGACGCCAGCATGGTGGGCGCGCCGGTCGAGATGATCTTGGGAAAGGTCTCCGACCTGCGCCGGCCCGATGCGATCATCATGGACGAGGCCGGCTTCAAGCAGCTCTGGCCCGCCGAGCCGCTCGAGGTGGGCAAGATTTTTGAAATGAACGACCGCCGCGCGCAAATCGTCGGCATCTGCAAGGCCCGGGCCACGTTCCAGACGTTTCCGATCGTTTACACCCGGTATTCGCAGGCCACGCGGTTTGCCCCCTACGAGCGCAAGATGATGTCCTTCATTCTGGCCAATCCGCAGGCGGGCCTCGACAGTGCAGAGGCCTGCCGGCGCATCGTGGCGCAAACCGGCCTGCAAGCGCTCACCCGCGAGCAGTTTGCCTGGAAGACGATCGACTACTACCTGGAAAAGACGGGCATTCCCATCAACTTCGGCATCACGGTCTTGTTGGGCTTCATCGTCGGCACGGCGATCGCCGGGCAGACGTTCTATCTGTTCACGATCGAGAACCTCAAGCAGTTCGGCGCGCTCAAGGCCATGGGCGCAAGCAACTGGAAGCTGCTGGGCATGATCGTGCTGCAGGCCGCCGTGGTGGCGCTGATCGGCTACTCACTGGGAGTGGGCCTGGCGGCGCTGTTCGGCCAGATGAGCAAGGCCAACTCCCGGCTGGCCTTTTTCATGCCCTGGGAGGTGCTGGTCGGCACGGGCGCTGCCGTCGTGCTGATTTCGGTGCTGGCCAGCCTGCTCTGCATTCGCCGCGTGATCTTTTTGGAACCCGCCGTCGTGTTTCAGGGGTGATGCCCCTCAGCCGATGATCGAGAAGCCGCAACCCGCCGTCGTCTGCCGCGAGGTCACCAAGAACTATGGTTCGGGCGATTCGCTGGTGCGCGCGCTGCGCGGCGTCGATCTCGACATTTATCCTGGCGAGCTGACGTTGCTGGTCGGCCCCAGCGGCTGCGGCAAGACCACGTTGCTCTCGGTCGTGGCGGGCATTTTAGAGCCGACCGCGGGCCAGGTGCACGTGCTGGGGCGCGATCTGACTCGCATGTCGGGGTCGGCAAAGGTTCGCTTTCGCCGCGAGAACATCGGCTTCGTCTTTCAGCAATACAACCTGCTGCCGGCGCTGACCGCGGCCGAGAACGTGACGATTCCGCTGATCCTGGCTGGCCATTCGCGGCGCAAGGCGCTGGTGGCGGCCCACGAGCTGCTGGGCCGCATGTATATGGGCCAGCGCGGCGAACACTTTCCCACGCAACTTTCTGGCGGCCAGCAGCAACGCGTGGCGATCGCCCGGGCGCTTGTGCATCACCCCAAGCTGCTGGTATGCGACGAGCCCACGTCGGCGCTCGATGCCAAGACCGGACACACGATCATGGAACTGCTGCGGACGATTGCCGTCGAAGGAGATCGGGCCGTGATCATCGTCACCCACGACAGTCGGGTTTTCGAGTTCGGCGACTGCATCGCGCAGATGGAAGACGGACACATTATCGGCGTCGACCGTCCGGGCAAGCGGCCCGTCGGCACGTCGAGTTCGATCGATCATTGAGGGAGGGCACCAGCGTGCTCAGCAAACTGATTGCCAAATACGTGTTGCCCCTGGTCGCCGGGGGCTTATTGCTGTTTGCCGTGGTCTTCGTACGCGGGCAGAACCAGACCACTCCGCCGCTACGACCGGCCACGCCGCCGCCGCAAACGCCGTTTGAGCACACGGTGGCCGGCGCCGGCCTGATCGAGGCCGAAACCGAAAACATCGCCATCGGTTCGCCCACGCCGGGCGTCGTGGTCGAGGTTTTCGTGAAAGTTGGCCAGCGGGTGTCGCCAGGCGACAAGCTGTTCCGGCTCGACGACCGCATGCTGCGGGCCGAGCTGCGCAATCGACAAGCCGCTGTCGAGGCCGCCAAAGCGGACCTGGCCCGGCTGCAAAACCAGCCGCGCCCCGAGCAGTTGCGTTCGAGCGCGGCGCAGCTGACCGAGGCCAAAGCGAACCTGGTGAACTTGCAGGACCAGTACAATCGCACGCGCGAGCTGTTCAACCGCAAGGTCGACACGGCCGAGAGCCTGGTAACCCGGCAGCAGGCCTTACGGGTGGCCGAAGCGCAAGTAGCCAAGGCGCAGGCCGAATACGACATGACCGAGCATGGCGCCTGGGAGTACGACATCGACGTGGCCAAGGCGGCGGTGGCCCAGGCCGAAGCGCAGCTCGAACACACCAACACCGAACTCGAGCGTTTGACAGTGCGCGAACTGGTCGATGGGCAGGTATTGCAGGTCAACTTGCGGCCCGGCGAGTTCGTTGGCGCGCCGCCGGGACAGGCGCTGGTCATCGTGGGCAACGTGCAGCTCATGCACGTTCGCGTCGACATCGACGAAAACGACATTCCGCGATTTGTGCCGGGAGCCCCTGGGGTGGCCATGCTGCGCGGCCAGCCGAACGTCGAGTTCCCGCTGAAGTTCGTGCGCATCGAGCCCTATGTCGTGCCCAAAAAGTCGCTCACCGGCGACAACATGGAACGCGTCGACACCCTCGTGCTGCAAGTGATCTACGCGATCGACTCGAAAGGCAACCCGCTCTACGTGGGGCAGCAGCTGGACGTCTATCTCAAGGTGGACGAGTTGGGCGCCGCCCCGGCCAAGCCGGGCGCTGGGCGCACCGATTCGCCGACGGCCGACGCGCGCACTTAGCAGCTAGGCCAGCAGTTCATGGCGGACGCGCGGCGCTTCGGTCGGTCCGATCAATCGCTGGTTTAGTCCCTGGTAGCGGTAGCTCAACGTGTGCGGATCGAGCCCCAACAGGTGCAGAATCGTAGCGTGCAGGTCGTGGACCGGCACCTTATCACGGGTGATGTAGTAGCTGAAGTCGTCCGTTTCGCCAAAGACGATTCCCGGCTTGATGCCGCCGCCAGCCATCCAGATGGTGAAGCAGTGCGGATGGTGGTCGCGGCCGAGGAACTTCGAACCGGCCCGCTCTTCGTTCATGGGGGTGCGGCCGAACTCGCCC
>CAZPED010000420.1:0-4389 GCA_964585335.1 uncultured Planctomycetaceae bacterium
GACGCTGTTTCTGTCGCGCAAGGTCCCCGACGCCAAGAACTGGAGCAAGCCGGAAGCGCTCATGCAAAATGCCTTGGCGCCGCCGGGCAACGGCGTCATCTTTCGCGACACAAGCGAGCGGCTGTGGATCGTCTGGTGCCGCATGGAAGGCACACGCCCTATGCGGCGCGGCAGCGGCTGGGACCGCTGTCGGCTGATGACGCGCACGTCGGACGATCACGGTCGCACCTGGAGCGATGATCGCCCTATGTTCGAAGAAGAGTTGTGGTGCGTGCCGCGTAACCCGCCGATTGTGTTGGCCGATAAGTCGCTGCTGCTGCCGGTCGAGGGATTGCAAGGGAACGTCGAAGGGTCCTACTTTCTGCGCTTGCCCGCGGGCTCGACGACCTGGCAACGGGGCGGATTCACCGACGGTGGCAGTCAGCCCGCCGTGACCCAGCGCCAGGACGGCTCGATTCTGGCCCTGCTACGCCATGCGCGGCACATCACTCAAATCGAATCGACCGACGGCGGTCAGACCTGGTCCACGGCCGTCGACACGCCGGTGGAAAACCCCGATTCGGGGATCTCCATGGCACGGCTGGCCAACGGCCACTTGCTGCTCGTGTGCAACGACTCGCCCAACAGTCGCACGCCGCTGTCGATCATTCGCTCGGTCGACGAGGGGCGAACCTGGGAAAATCCCCTGCGGCTCGAGTCAAACCCGGGGGAATATTCGTATCCCTGCATCATTCAATCGGCTGACGGCCGCGTACACGTGACCTATACCTACCGGCGTTACGCCATCAAGCACGTCGAGCTCAACGAGGACTGGCTCACTCGCGTGGGCCGGCCCAACTGAGTCAGCGCTCGATCGACCGACAACCCAGCTCTACCTACGAGACATTCAACATGGGCGCTGCGCGCTACACAGATCGCACCGATAGTGTTTCCGAAAAGCTGCGACTCCTCGCGGCAGCCTACTCGGCCGGCCAACTCGACATTGCCATGTCGCTGGCCGAATCGGCCAAGGACACGCTCAGCTACGAGCGGCAGTTACGGCCGGATTCGAACCCACCAATCGTGCCCGCCGGGGCCTGGCTCACGGTTGGCCAACTCCCCAGACCCTGGTCAGCCTGGGCGGCTGGTTGGACGCACGTGCGGCCAATCGACCTCTTCGAAACCGTGGGGATCGAGCGGCGCGGCGAACCGGTCGAGCTGACGCTCGCCGTGCCCGCCAAGTTCAGCACCGATCTGGGGCGCGAGCTCCGCGTGGCCCGATGGGCGAAGCCAGCCAACACGCTGGTGGAAGTGGCCTGCCAGGTCGACGACGAAACAGTGCGCGGCGACGAGCGGCGCTGCCGGCTGACGTTCCAGGCCGACGTGGCCGCGCACGAGCAGGCGACGTATTTGATCTTCTGCGGCAACCCTTGGTCCGAGCGAACCGACTACGCCACCGATTTGCGCGTGCGCGGGGAAGGCTACGGGCTGGACATCGAGAATCATCATTACGTGGCCCAGCTTTCGCGGCAGGAGGGCCAGCTCGAACGGCTGACTTCTAAACGGCAGCACGGCCTGGAGCTCTATGCCGGCGGCAAAGGTCACGGCGAACCGCCCGGAATCGACTGGGCACACGACTATGTCGACGTCGATCACTTTCAAAAACTGCGGATGCGCAATTGGCCCAGTTGCCCCAACTACGAGGTGACCCACGGCAGGCTTTGCACGAGCGTTCGCCGCTGGGGCTTTCCCTACAGCCCGCTGCACCCCGTGTTTACGCCCAGCCGCGTGCACATGGACCAGAGCTACCACTTTTACGCAGGTCTGCCTTACTTCTTCAAGGAGAGCCGCTTCGACGTGGTCAAAGACGTCGACATCGAGGCAATGCGTGACGACGAGTGGGTATTTTCCGGCTATTCGTTCACCGAGTCGCTGTGGTTCGACGCACAAGGCAAGCTGCACCAGGGCGCGGTGCCGACCGAGAGGATGGAGAGTCTTTGGGGCGTTGGCTTCTACAATGCCACAAGTCGCGACGCGTTTGTCGCCTTGTGGCTCGAGCACGCCGCCGACGGATTTTCCATTGCCCACGGCGGCGCACCTACGCTGCACTACGACGGCCACGGGCAGCTCTGGAGCCGCTACCCGGCCCAGCACGCGCGGCTCAAAGCCGGCACGACGATTCGCCAGCGCAATGCCTATTATTTTGGCCAGTACGACGGCGCGGCTGGCGCAACCCACCTTGAGCGGTTGCGTCACCAACTCGCTCACCCGCTCGAAGTACACCTGGCGGATCCGCGGCCGATGGCGGCAGCCGGCACACAGCGCCCTTTGGCCCGGCCCGGCGAAACTCCCGAGTCGGCCCCCCTGAAGCAGGCGGTCTGGAAAGCGCTCGAGTCGATCAAGGACGAACAGTTCTATAAGCTCGACGCGAGCATCGTCGACTTGGGGTATGTCTACGACGTGAGCGAGCAGGGGGGCGTCGTCCGCGTGCTGGTGACAATGCCGCACCGCGGACGCCCCGAGTACGATTTTTTGGTCACGGCCGGCGGCGGCCGCATTTCGCCCGGCATTCGCGATCAGGTGCTGACGGTGTCCGGCGTGCGCGACGTCGTGGTCGACTTCACCTGGGATCCGGCATGGTCCGTGCATCGGCTGACGGCGAAGGGCCGCCGCGAGCTGGGGCTGAGCGGATAGCTTCCGCGTCAAGCGGGCTTAGCCGGATGCAAGCCGGCGGAGAAACCACCTCAGGGTGCTCACGGTGTGTCGCATTCCCAACTGAAGTAGTCGATCGCCAGCGGCTACGGCTGGCGCAGCTGGGCAACGACTGGGCTACGGCTGCTCAGGTCGTAGGATTGACCGGGCTTGAGAAAGAAATATGGCTTGCCGCCATGATCGCGGCCATCGTTCACCGCCACCAGGCTCTTGCCGATCACTTGAAAGCGATCGCCATGCACTACCACGGCGGTCGATTCATCGATCCCCAGGCCAAGCAGGCCAGGGTACGCGGCCACCACTGGCCCCAAGTCGTTCTCGCGTCCCCGGGTCAGCACGTGCTGATCAATGGCCGTATTCTTCAGCAGGCCGAAACCCTCCATGTAATCCTTGGCCACCATGATGCGGTTGCCCTCCCGCGCGCCTCGCACCAGGAACGAGCCCTGGATGGTCGCACCGGCCGACGAACCACCGACCACGCCACCGCGTTTGAGCACGGCTTCGATCTCGCGCTGGGTTCGCGTGCCGAGGTAGGCATCCACCAGCTTCCATTGCCGGCCACCACTGATCCAGACCCCGGTGGCCTCTTTGAGCGGCGCCACGAATTCCTCTGAGTTGGCCACCGCGCGATTGTGCGTGTGCAGCACCACAACGTGCTTCAAACCGAACGTGTCGCGCAATACTTCGCGAGCATGATCAATTCTCTCCGCGTCTTTGGCGGCCGTGGGAATCAACACCACGCGGGCATTCGCACCACCGGCCAGCTCGACGAACCGTTTGGCGATCTCTGGCCCGATATCACCGCCCCCCACGATCACCAGGCTGCCACTGGGCAGGTATTTATGGTGCGTGTGATGGTGCGTCGGCGCCGAAGAATGGTCGGTCACTTCCTGCGCCGGAAGAACTGAGCAGGCGCCTAGCCCTAGCAGCAGACAACAGGCCGCAAGCGTTGGAATTGACGGAAACAACTTGCTGGCACCCGCCGTGTGACGAACTGGCCGCATCCGTAACTCCTCCTCCGTAGACGCCGCGTCGCAACAGATTGGCGACAGCCGAGTGTACATTCACGCCTGCCTGGCAACCGAGACACAGGGAAAATGTAGGTCACGGAGGTCTCGCCGGCCACCTGGCAACCCCCTGGAATTTGGCGGATCTGGCGAAATGGAGTTGGCCGCGGCTGGCCGTTTTGTCTAAGGCTGGCTGGGCGGCATGATGGCCAGCATGTAGTGCACGAAGAGCCCCACGACGGCGAAGGCGCCTACGACCGAGGCAATCACAATGGCCGTCGTACTGGCCACCTCCCGAGCCTCGGCCTGTTCTTGCCGCAGGTGGGCCGTGCGGATCTTTCGGGGCGGAGCGATGGCCAGAATCAGCAACGTGCCAAAGAACCCGACTATGAAGAACGGCAGCCATGCCGCGGCCGCACCGAACAGATCGGGCCCCAAGGGAGTGAGCAGCACGCCGCCTGCCCAAACGACGAGAAAGAACAGTCCGAAGATTACGGCTGCCGTAGCGGCGCCCCCTTGAGCGACGCCATCGCGACCGTAGATCGCCATCACCACGGCACCGCAAATCGCTACGACAAGCAACGCCATTCCAATGTCGGCGAGCATCATAGGGCACCTCACAAGTTCGCGTAACCGGGGTCACCTATTCAGTCCAGCAAGGAGAGTGCCGCGGCATATGAATTTCGTCAGC
>CAZPED010000421.1:0-4387 GCA_964585335.1 uncultured Planctomycetaceae bacterium
CCGATCGCTCGAGAATGTCTTCGACGCTGGCGCGAAAGGCAAAATGCTGCGGTGCGACGTGGCCGGTTGGCTGCTGCCACAGGCCGAGCATCGCTTCGCCCCAGCCATCCATCCACAAAAAGGCCACGTGCCGCTCGGGTTCCACCCGCCCGACCTGTAATCCCAGTACGTCCTGATAAAAGCAAATCGAGCGGTCGAGATCCGTGACGTTGATGTGCGTTTCGAACAATCCGCGGATCATGGCGACTTCCTCCTTAAGCCACGTTGACACGGGGCAGGGGAGATCACTTTCCCGTTTCGTTCCAATAGATGCGCACGTTCTTGGTATGACGGCCCACGGCCACAACGTCCTGCCGGCCGTCGCCATCGAGATCGCCGACGGTCAGGTCCTCGATGGCTACCCCCGCGGGATCGAAAACCTGCTTCCGCCAGCTTGCTCCCTGGGCATCGCTCGGGTCGTAGATTCGCAGCCCGCAGGGGTGCTCGGCGTCCTTGGTATCGCGAACGCCGATGATCAATTCCTCGTCGGCATCGTCGTCGAGGTTAGCGCACCAGACCGCGTGCCCCCACTTCAACTCCTCGTCGAGCACCTGGCGCGGCCAGAGTGCCGGCGAGCCGTCGGCCGACGTGCCGCCGCCCTCCGGGCGCGTGTAGACCACGACTTGAAACCCGTGCCAGGGTTCGATCGTGGCCAGGTAATCGGCGCCCGAGGCCAGGCGGCCGTGCTTGATCTCGCTGGCGCCGCGGCTGGGGCGCGATTGCTGATTGCCGGCGCCGATCAGCGTCCGCTTCCAGGCACCGGACGCCGAACGCTCCAGCAAGCTGATGCCCTCGAAGCTGGCCACGAGCAAATCGAGCCGGCCGTCGCGGTTCAAGTCGGTGGGATGGAAGTTGTGCGCGACGTGCAGCTCCTCGTTGATCACTTCCGCGGTCCAAGGGCCTTTGACCGGGTCGGCGGGAATGCGATACGAAAGGATGCGCAGCGGCGCCTCGGCATAGTCGGGTGCGCTGGTGCCGCGGCCGAACAGCGGCACGACAATCAGCTCGGGCCGGCCGTCGGCGTCAAAGTCGGCGAATTGAATGCGATGGATCGTCGGCTCCACGCCAATCGGATGCACGTTCCACGGTCCATCGCCCGCCGGGCCGCGCGAGATCCATTGCAGCGAGCCGCTGGCGCGGGTATCGGCCGGACGCCAGTCGGCCCCCAGGGCGAAGTCCACCTTGCCGTCGCCGTCGATGTCGGCCGCCGCGATCGAAACGTTGTCTTTCTTCGTCTGGTGCTCGATGAGCGTGTGCATTTGCCAGCGGGGATTCTCGAACCAGACGACGCGCTCGGTGTCGACCACCACGATGTCTGGCCGAGCGTCGTCGTTCATGTCGACCAGCCGCGTGGCGTAGCCGACCGTCAAGCGGTTCGAGATTTCCTGGGGCCGAAAATGCAGCTCGGCCCCGCGCGCCGGCCCGTTGGCCGCGCACGTCAACACACCCAGTACGATCGCCGCGCGCACTATCCGAAGCTGCATGACAGGTTTCCTCGCCGTTTGGTCAGCAAACAGTGCGAGTATCCACCATCAGCTTGCCGGGAGCAAGCAACTGGCAACTACGGGAACCGAACGCGAAGAAACTTCGAGACGTGAAAACAGACGTGGCGCCGGCCGTTAGCCGATGCTGGGCGCAATTCCGGTGAACTGACCGCCGCTGATGTACCAGCCTTCGCCGCAGGGCTGGCACCAGACGATTCGCGCGCGGACGCGAATGGCGTGGCCGCGCTTGTTGGGAATGTTGATCTCCAGCTCGCCGAGCGGCAGCTCGACGTTGTGGAGCAGGCCGATGCCCACGGTGGAAATCTCACGGCTGAAGGCGACGCACTCGGTCGCCTGACCGCGCAAGGTCACGCGGCGGAAGAAAGGATGGCGAACCGCCATGCGGCGGTCCCGCAGGTTGTCCTGATGCGCCTCCAGAATCAGCTCATGGATCGCCATGCCCGCGCGCACGGGCTCCAATACGCTCTGTCCCATAACGTTACCCTCTCAATGTGGTGCAAATCGTGCAGACCACGGAAACTCTCATTTTGCTATCTGTGGGAAGCATAGCCCGGATTTGAGGAGCGTGACGGCGGACCGTTCGCCAAAATCGTCGCGGCGTGCTCCAGCGGGGGGCTTTACCGACTCGGCATGACCGGTCCTGGCCCGCATTTTCCGCTCCACTAGAACCCGTCCTGGCGCCTCGCAACGGGCCGACCGCACGCTATTCTTTAATTCCAGGTTGCACGACACACCGCCAGGCCGCGACAAAGTCAGCGGTTGGAAGCCGTTACCGCGACTGGGCTCACCGGCCAATTCTTCGGGATCGGCCAGGGCGCACGATCCCCGATATCGCAAGGAGCAAAACATGCTGCACTCCCGTACCACGTATCTTGCCGCAGTGGGGCTGTCGATTGCCGCGCTCGTGGCCGTCTCGCTCTTGGCCCCCGGCGGCAACGGCATTTCGGGCCCCCGACAGGCCCGCGCCGCCGATCAACCCGCCGCCGGCAACGACGAACTGGCCGCGTTGCGAGCCGAAGTCGAGCGCCTTAAGGCCAGCCTGACGATGGCCAGCTCGATGCGCGACGTCGATTACCACAGCCAGGCCTTGTGGTTCGCCGGCCGCACTGGCAACTGGCCGCTGGCCGAGTACTACGTCGGCTCGCTGCAGGGGCACATGCAGCTGGTGGCCGATAAGAGCGCCCAGGGCAAGCCGGCGGACGTCGTCGCCAAGGCCGACCAGCAGATCGCGGAGAACTCGCCCACCGCGGGCATTCAGCGCGCCATCCAGCGCAAGGACGTCGTGCAGTTTCAAGCGGCGTATCGGGCGATGCTCCAGAGCTGCTACAACTGCCACAAGGCGGTGGGCAAGCCCTACCTGCGGCCGCGGATGCCGGTGAAGCCGGCGCAGGCGATCATCAATTCGGATCCGACGGCCACCTGGCCCGAGTAGATCCTGCTGGCCGGCTGAGCGCTAGGGTGGCCAGTCGCCGCAAGAGAGAAAACGAGAAAGCCCGGGACGCAGCAGTTGCGTCCCGGGCTTTCGTTTGAAAAAGAGCGCGAAACTCGGAGATCCCACGGACTTGTGCAGCGCGTGGGCTTGAACGTTACGCGCTTTTGTTCTTGGGCTCGACGATGGGGAACTTTGGCTTGCGCCCCTCGACGATGTCCTTGGTGATCGTGTAGCGGCTGCCGTGACCTTCTTCGGGCAAGCTGAACATGATGTCCAGCATGACCTCTTCGATGATCGACCGCAGGCCGCGGGCGCCGGTCTCTTTCACCTGGGCCCGGTGAGCGATCGTGCGGAGCGCCTCTTCGGTGAAGTTCAGTTCGGCGTTCTCCATCGAGAACAGCCGCTGGTATTGTTTCACCAGTGCGTTCTTCGGCTCGGTGAGCACGCGAACTAAAGCGTCCGAGTCGAGCGGGGTCAAAGCCGAGATAACCGGCAACCGGCCCACCAACTCCGGAATCAGCCCGAATTCCAGGATGTCGTCGCTGGTGACCTGCGGCAGCAGTTTCGAGGCGTCTTCCTCGCTCCGGGTGCCGCTTTCCTGGCCGAAGCCGATCGTGCGTTTGCCCAGCCGCTTGCCGATGATTTTTTCGATGTTGACGAACGTGCCGCCGCAGATGAACAGGATGTTGCTCGTGTCCATCTGAATGTACTGCTGCTCGGGATGCTTGCGGCCGCCTTGGGGCGGCACGTTGGCCAGCGTGCCTTCGAGCATCTTGAGCAGGGCCTGTTGCACGCCCTCGCCCGACACGTCGCGGGTGATCGACACGTTCTGGCTGGTCTTGCCGATCTTGTCGATTTCGTCGATGTAGAGCACGCCCCGCTGCGCGGCTTCGAGGTCGAAGTCGGCCGCGTGCAGCAGCTTGAGCAGCAGGTTTTCGACGTCTTCGCCCACGTAGCCGGCCTCGGTCAGGGTCGTGGCGTCGCCGATGGCAAACGGCACGTTCAGTACTTTGGCCAGCGTGCGGGCCAGCAGCGTCTTGCCGCAGCCGGTGGGGCCGATCAGCAGGATGTTCGATTTCTCGATCTCGACGTCCGACCCTTCGGCGCCGAGCATCAATCGCTTGTAGTGGCTGTGCACGGCGACGGCCAGCACCTTTTTGGCATGCTCCTGGCCGATCACGTATTCGTCGAGCTGCGAGACGATTTCGCGCGGCGAGGGCACCTTGGTGAACAGCTGCTTGCTCGTGCCGCGGCGGCGTCGCTCCTGTTCGAGGATCGACTGGCAAAGCTCGATGCACTCGCCGCAGATATAGACGTTGCCGGGTCTTTCGACCAACGGCCCGCCGGCGCGATAGCTCTTGCGGCAGGACGAGAAGAACGCGTTCTTTTTGGTAGTGCCGCCGCTGAGCCG
>CAZPED010000422.1:0-4375 GCA_964585335.1 uncultured Planctomycetaceae bacterium
AGGTCCAGCTCCCGCGTGGTGTAACGATTGTGCGGATCGGCGCTGACGAACGTGATGGTGCCCACGCCGCGGTTACGCACCAGCAGTGGCACGATAATGAGCGAAGCGGGACCAAGCTGATGCAATAATCGCCGATGTTGTTCGTCGAGTCCGAGCGTATCGAGGTCCCTGGGCGTGATTTCAACCACCAATTGGGGCTGGCCAGTTCGCGAGACCTCGGCCGGCTGGGCGGTCTCTCCCCAGGCGAGCACGTAGCGCTCGAGCAGTTCCTTGAGCGGCGCGGATTTCTCGACGTCGCGATGCGCAAACGCGATGCGTTCGGTTTGCCCCGCCGGACTGAGCATGTCGATGACGCACCAATCGGCGAAGTGCTTGACCGCCAGGTCGGCCACGCGCTGGATCGTGCTTTCGAAGTCGACCAGGTTTGCCAGCACGGTGCCGGCCTCGGAGAGAAATCGGAGCGACTCCTCGGCGCGTTTGCGTTCGGTAATGTCGAGCACGATTCCCGAGGTGCGCACCGCACGGCCCTGGCCGTCGAGTATCGCCTGTCCGCGGGCCGCCACCCAGCGAATGCCCTCGGCGCCGGGCACGGTGCGATACTCCATGTCGACCCCCGTGCCCTCGCGAACCATCGCCTCGATCGACTGGCTGACGCGCTGGCGGTCGAGCGGATGGACAGCGCCCAGCAGGGATTCGATGGCCGGCTCGGTGGCGCGGTCGATGCCGTGGATCTCGTAAAGCATGTCCGACCAGGCGATCTTGCCGGTCGTCAGGTCGCGGTCCCACAGGCCGGCGCGAGCACCGTGCTGCGCATAGCGCAATCGCTCTTCGCTTTTCGCCAGGCCAATCTCGGCCAGCTTGCGCTCCGTGACGTCGCGAATCAGAATGGCCAGGCTGCCCGCATCGGCCGGTGAGGCTTTCAGCTCGAGCCAGCGCTTCCAGGGCTCGTAGAACGACTCGAACTCGGCGGTGACGCGGTCGACCGCCGCTCGCCGTAGCTTGGCCTGCGCCAGCGGGTCGGCAATGATCGGAAACACGTCCTCTGGGCGCCGGCCCACGGCCTCGGCCCGGTCGAGCTGGCTCAAGTCTTCGGCGGCGCGGTTCAGATACGTGCAGCGGCCGTGGCGGTCGACGGTCAGAAAGCCGTCGGTGATGCTTTCGACGATCGACACCACGCGCTGAGCGCTGGCTTCGGCGCGCCGCCGCGCGCGGGTCATGGCCTCGCTCAGCGCGGCCACCGACAGGCAGGCTAGCAGAAACGTGACGGTGCCGTAGTCGAGTGAGAAGCGCGTCTTCGCGGGCAAGAAGAACAGATTCGCGGTCAGGTAGGCCAGCACCGTGGCGACGAGCGCCGGCCCGAGCCCGCCGTACCAGGCCGCAAAGACGACCGAGGCGAAATAGATCACCACGAGGAAACGCGTGTCGAGCCCGGCGAACATCACCGGCAGCAGCGAACTGAGCGTCACCGCGACAATGGCCGCCACGTACGGCAGCCAAACCGCACTTGCACTGCGTTGCATCGGAAGGCCTCGTGTCGATCGAGGACAGTGTCCTCACGTCAGCCTAGGTTTAATCGTAGTTCGGCCCGACCCATTTCAACAGGTCTGCCCTCTGGCGGCAGGCCGGTCTGCGCAAAGGCGAAGCCCCGCGCTGCCGAGGAAGGCTTCGCGGGGACTTCGCCCACGCGTACGAGTGCCAGCCGCGGGCTGGCAACTGGCACCGTACTTTCTTGGAACGGCCTGCGACCTTCGCGGCACCAGGCCCTTTTTTCTCGAGTGATTCGACTAGGGATTTCCTCCTGGAGCCGGATTCGTCGGGGCCGGATGCGGCGCTGCTGCAGCCGGAGCCGGTTGTGACTGTGCCGGTGCGGGCTGGGCCGCCGGGGCCGTGGCATTGCCCGCGCCGATGGCGTTGCCGATGGCGCCGCCAATGGCGGCCCCCTGGTTGGCTCCAGCCCCGCCATTGGCGGCGGCGCCAATGTCAGCCCCCAGGTTCGAGCCGAAATTACCCGCGGGGGTGCCGTTGCTGTAGGGTGTGGTCGCCGGGCCAAACGTTTGCGGCCGGGCTCCGCGACGATAGTAGTATCCACTCGCCGGTCGGCCACCGTTGTCGTAGCCGCGATAGCCCGTCTGATAGCGAGGCACCGCGTACGTGTTGGGATCGTAGGCCGACCAGGCGTTGTTGTTGTAGATCATCCACCGATTCTGCGGCGTGTAGTACCACCACTGGCTGTTGTGCCAGCGATAGCGCCAGTGATCGTTATTGACCGCTCGGTCGGCGTTGCGGGCCGCGGCATTGGGATTCGTGCCCGAACGTACGGCATCGCGTCGCTCCTCGCGACGTTCGATCCGCCGTTCGACCCCCGGCGCGCCCAGCGCCTTGGCCGTGCCAGCGGCCGCCCTGCGGGCTGGGCCGACCACGTCGGGGTCGACGGCCGGCGCGACCGCGTGATTGTCAACCGCCGTCGCGGGGGCCGCGACCGGTTCATCGCCTGGGGCTAAATGCAGGCTGCCCGCCAGGGCCGTGGCCAGCAGGGCAAGTGGCAGCGTTCGACGCATGGTTTTCCTCTCCTATGTTGGGTCCCCATAGTTCCCGGCCCCCGGCGGACGTGAATCCGCCCGGCAATGGCCCGGAAGAAAGTGAACGCACCAGGTCGCCGGGCGGTAGTGCAGTTTGCGTACCGGCTCCCCGCTGTTTTCGCAACTCCCTATTGGGTAATCGCTTATACGAATTGTCGGGCCACGGTCGGAATTGCCCTTGGTAACAGGATGACCAAGCACTCCACGGCCGTTGGCAGGCCGGCTTCCAGCCCGCGCGGGCTTGCCGGCTGATAGGGAGCCCACTATATTTGCCTAGGCGAATATGAAAGCGCAAGCAGCTCACCCAGTGGATCGGATGTTTCGCGCGGTCTCCGACCGTACGCGGCTGAGGATTCTGCACCTGCTGATGGCGGGCGAGTTATGCGTGTGCGACATCGTCGCCGTGCTGGCGATCGCCCAGCCCAAGACCTCACGGCATCTCGCCTACTTGCGGCGGGCAGGCCTGGTCGTCGCGCGCAAGGAGGGGCTCTGGTCCTATTACCGCCTGGCGCCGGCCAAGAATCCCTTCCACCAGAAGTTGCTCGAATGCCTGGGTTGCTGCCTGGGCGACGTGCCCGAGCTGGCCCGCGACGCCAGGCAATTGCAGACCCGGCAGTCGCGGTGCTGCGAGTAATCGCTATTTTTTTTGAACAATATATTCGGATACCCATATATACGGATTGGCAAATGCACTCGATCCAGACCGCGACGGGAACTGTCGCACGTGGCGGCGTATCGGCGCCCCGCGTGGTGTTCGTGTGCGTCGAGAACTCGAACCGCAGCCAGATGGCTGAGGCTTTCGCCCGTCAAATGGGAGCCGAGGCTTTTAGCGCGGGCTCGCGTCCCTCGGGACGCATCAACCCCAAGGCGGTCGCGGCCCTGGCCGAATGTGGCTACGACCTCACGGCGCATCGTTCCAAATCACTCGATGAGCTGACCGGCGTAGTGTTCGACGCCGCCATTACGATGGGCTGCGGCGACAGCTGTCCACAACTACGCGCGCGGATTCGCGAAGACTGGAGCATTCCCGATCCGCGCGACCTGACACCCGACCAATATCGCGCGGTCCGCGACCTGATCCAAACCAAAGTTCGTGAACTCCTCACCCGAATTGCGCAGGAGCATCCCATGTCCATCGAACAGACCGTACAGAGCCGTTACGCCACCGTGGCCATTAGCGGATTGTCGAGCAAAGACGAGGGCGTGCGGGCCGTGGCCGAAGCGTTTGGCTACTCGCCCGAGCAACTGGCCTCGATACCGGCGGAAGCCAACATGGGCCTGTCCTGCGGCAACCCCACGGCGTTTGCCGCGCTCCGCCCCGGCGAGGTCGTGGTCGACCTGGGCTCGGGCGGCGGGCTCGACGTGCTGTTGGCCGCCGACAAGGTGGGGCCGACGGGCAAGGCCATCGGCATCGACATGACCCCTGAGATGCTGGCGCTGGCGCGCGCCGACGCGGCCCGGGCCGGCGCGGCGAACGTCGAATTCCACGAGTCCACGATCGACCGGCTGCCGCTGGCTGATGGCTCGGTCGATTGCGTGATTAGCAATTGCGTGATCAACCTGGCGCCCGACAAGCCGGCCGTTTTCCGCGAGATCGCGCGTGTTCTGAAACCAGGCGGTCGGCTGGCCGTCAGCGATATCGCGCTCAAGCAGACGCTGCCCGAGGAAGTGGGGCAAGACATCATGGCCTACGTCGGTTGCATTGCCGGGGCGATCCCGATCGCTGATTATCACGCGCAATTGCGGGACGCCGGTTTTGAGCACGTGCAAATCGTTGACACGCACGCCGACCTGAA
>CAZPED010000423.1:0-4374 GCA_964585335.1 uncultured Planctomycetaceae bacterium
CCGGATTTCGATCGACAGCATGCAGCCGGCCGAAATCGCGGCGGCTGTTCGAGCCGGCGCCGAGCTGGTGCTGTCGGTCAATTCGGCCAACCGAGCCGCGGCACCCGATTGGGGCTGCACGGTCGTGGCCGTGCCCGATGATCCGTCGACATTGGCCGGCTTGGACGAAACGATCGACTGGCTGGCCGAGCGGCGGGTGCCTCTGGCGATCGATCCGATTCTGGAGCCGATCGGGTTTGGGTTTGCGGCCAGCCTGGGCCGGTATCTCGACGTGCGGCGGCGCTATCCCGATGCCGAAATGCTGATGGGCATTGGCAATCTCACGGAACTAACCGATGCCGATTCGGCGCCAATCAACGTGCTGCTGCTGGCAATCTGCCAGGAGTTGGGAATTCGCCGCGTGCTGACCACGCAAGTGATCAACTGGGCGCAAAGCAGCGTGCGCGAGTGCGACCTGGCGCGGCGGCTGGTTCACTACGCGCAGCGGAAGAAGACGCTGCCGAAGCGGCTGGAGCCACGGCTGGTGATGCTGCGCGATGCTCAAGTGCTCGAGCACGGCCCCCAGTGGCTCGACCGCCTGGCCGAGCAACTGAAAGACCCCAACTATCGACTGTTTGCCGCAGGGGGCAAGGTACACGCAGTCACCCGCGGCACGCACCTGGCCGAAGCCGATCCGTTTGCGCTGTTTGCCGCCTGCCAACAGGCCGCTGAGCGGCCGATCGACCCTGCGCATGCTTTCTACCTGGGCTACGAGATGTGCAAGGCCGTCACTGCGCTGACGCTGGGGAAGGAATATCGCCAGGACGAAGCGCTCGATTGGGGACTGCTGACGCGGCCCGAGCAGCACCAGCGGCTGCCGCGCGGGCCCGCGGATCGAGAGGCGAAAGCCGACGAGAACCAGGCCGACGGCGACCTGCAATGAGCGCTTCGAACATGGCAACGCTGAGTCAGCGATTCACGACCGACGCGGGCACGGTGGTCGAGCCCTGGGAAGGAGGGCTCGACCTCGAAGTGCTGTTTCGCCGCCTGGCCCGCAGGCCGCACTGCCTGTTTCTCGATAGCGCACGGTTCGATCCTCGACTTGCCCGCTACTCGTTTTTGACGGCCGACCCGTTTGAATACCTCACGCTACCGGCCGATGGCCGCGACGGGCTGGGGGAGTTGGAACGCCGCCTCGACAGGTTTCGCAGCCCTTCGCTGGCGGACTTGCCGCCGTTCCAGGGGGGCGCGGCCGGGCTTTGGAGTTACGATCTGGGCCGCTCGCTGGAACGGCTGCCGGCGCCATGGTTCGACGAGTTCGGGGCGCCGGCGCTGGCCGTGGGTTTTTACGACACCGTGCTGGCGGTCGATCACCTGGAGAGTCGAGCGTGGCTGATTTCGCAGGGATTTCCGGCGAGTGAGCCCAGCGAGCGCCGCCGACGGGCCGAGCAGCGCATTGAGCAGTTCAAGTCGTGGCTGCTCGAGCCGGCGCCGTTGACGAGCCTGAGTATCTCGGTGGAGCGCAAGGCGCGCGAGCTGCTGGCGCCGCAGTTCGTCGTGCCGGGGCCCGAGGGATTGACCAGCAACCTGTCGACCGATGGCTATTTGAAGGCCGTACGGCGGGCAATCGAGTACATTCATGCCGGCGACGTGTTTCAGGTAAACATCGCGCAGCGACTGCTGTTTCCGGCGCATGACGACGCGGTGAGCCTGTACTTGCGGCTGCGGCGGCGCAATCCGGCAACGTTTGCCGGCTACTTCGACCTGGGGCCGATGCAGATCGTGAGCGCTTCGCCCGAGCGCTTCTTGCAGGTGCAATCCGGCCGGGTCGAAGCGCGGCCGATCAAGGGCACCCGGCAGCGAACCGCGCGGCCGGAAGCCGATCTGTTTTCGGGCGATGAACTGCTGGGCAGCGAAAAGGATCGCGCCGAGAACGTGATGATCGTCGATCTGCTGCGTAACGACCTGGCCCGCGTCTGCCGGCCAGAGAGCATCGAAGTGACGCAGTTGTGCCAACTGGAGACCTATGAGTTCGTGCAGCACCTGGTATCGGCCGTGTGCGGGCGGCTGGCCGAGGGACGCTCGGCGATCGACCTGTTGCGGGCAGCCTTTCCTGGCGGCTCGGTCACAGGCGCTCCGAAAGTGCGAGCCATGGAGATCATCGCCGAGTTGGAGCCGACTGCGCGCGGCGCTTATTGCGGCTCGCTGGGCTATCTTGGCTTTGACGGCGCGCTGGATACGAGCATTCTGATTCGCACGATTACCGCGAGCGACGGCTGGTGGCAAGCCCCGGTTGGCGGCGGCATCGTGGCTCAGAGCATTGCCGAGCGCGAATACGAAGAAACCTGGCACAAGGCTCGGGGGCTGATCCGGGCCCTGACGTGAAGTTGCGATGATTTTGCTGATCGACAACTACGATAGCTTTGTACACAACCTGGCGCGCTATTTGGAGCGTCTGGGACAGCCCACGCGCGTGGTGCGAAACGACGCGCTGAGCGCGGCGCAAATTGCCGAGCTGGCTCCCCCGGCCGTGGTCATCTCGCCGGGCCCTTGCACGCCCAACGAGGCGGGGTGCTCGATCGAGGTGGTGCGCAAGCTGCTGGGCAAAACGCCGCTGCTGGGCGTCTGCCTGGGACACCAGGCGATTGCCGCCGCGCTGGGGGCCAACATCGTGCGGGCCCGCGAGCCGATGCACGGCCGCACGTCGGCGGTGTTTCACAACGGCCAAAGTGTTTTTGCCGGGTTGCCAACGCCGTTTCGCGCCTGCCGATATCACTCGTTGGTGGTCGAGCGGGCTTCGCTGCCCGAATGCCTGGAGGTGACGGCCTGGACCGATGACGATACGATAATGGCAGTGCAACACCGCGATGCGCCGCTGGTGGGTTTGCAGTTTCACCCCGAGGCGATTTTGACCGAATGGGGATTCGAGCTGTTGGCGGCGTTCTTGCGCAGCGCCGGCCTTGCCACGCGCGACGCGCGGTCGCTGATGACCAGCGAGCGAAGCGAGCCGGTAAGATCCGAGCCGCCGCTGCCCAGTGCCCCCGTGACGTTTTGAATCGAGGAAGCCGCGATCGTGATTCTGGAAGGCGTGGTGACGACGCTCAATGCCGACGGCTCGGTGAACATCTCGCCGATGGGCCCCGAGGTCGAGCAGACGATCGACCGCCTGGTGCTCAAGCCGTACCGCACGTCGACGACCTACCAGAATCTCAAACGCTCGGGACATGGCGTGTTTCATGTGACCGACGACGTGGAACTGATCGCGCGGGCCGCGGTTGGCCGGCTTGACCCGTTGCCGCGGCTGGAGCCGTGCCCGGCGATCGACGGGCAGATTCTGGCCGATGCCTGCCGCTGGTACGCCTTTCGCGTCGCGTCGCTCGACGACGTCCAGGAGCGGACCCGCATTGAGTGCGAAGTGGTCGGCTCGGGGCGGCTGCGCGATTTTTGGGGATTCAACCGGGCCAAGCACGCGGTGCTCGAAGCCGCGATTCTTGCCACTCGGCTGCACTTGCTGCCCGAAGAGCAAGTGGCCGACGAATGGCGGCGGCTGCAGTCGCCGATCGACAAGACAGGGGGAGACGCCGAGCGCCGGGCGTTTGAATTCTTGACGCAGTATGTGGAACGGGCCCGGCATGCGGCCGGAGAGCGAGCTGACGCTGCGGTCGGCGGCCGGGACGGTTAGCGCCATGGAAACATCGCTCGTCGAGGTCGTGGCTCTCAGCCGGCTGCACTTCGGGTTGCTGTCGTTCGGCCGGCCCGACGCGCGACAATTTGGCGGTGTTGGCGCGATGATCGACGATCCCGGATTGCGGTTGACGATCGCGCCACATGCGTACTTCACGGTCGCGGGGGCGTTGTCCGAGCGAGTGACCAAGGTGGTCGAGCGGCTCGCGCGGGTGTGGGAGCTGCCCGCCCCGCCTGCCTGCCAGATCACCGTGGCCAGCGCGCCGCCCGAGCACGTGGGCCTGGGAACCGGCACCCAATTGGCCTTGGCCGTCGCGGCCGGATTGAATGCCTTTCTGGGCCGCCCGCGCTGGGAACCACGGTCGTTGGCCGTTGCGGCGGGGCGGGGCGAGCGGTCGGCCATTGGCACGTATGGTTTTGCCCAGGGCGGGCTGCTGTTCGAAGAGGGCAAGCTACCGGGCGAAAAGATTTCGCCGCTGGTCGAGCGCGTGGTGCTGCCGCGGCAATGGCGGTTCGTGCTCGCCATCTTGAACGAGCAACGCGGGTTGCACGGCGAGCAAGAGCGCTCCGCCTTTGGCACGCTGCCCCCTGTGCCCACGGCCACCAGCGACCAGTTGCGGCGCGAGGCGCTTGAAGGACTGTTGCCGGCTGCCCAGCGGGGCGACTTCGCGGCGTTTTCCCAAAGCCTGTATCGCTATGGGTATCAAGCTG
>CAZPED010000424.1:0-4362 GCA_964585335.1 uncultured Planctomycetaceae bacterium
CAGGCCCATCGATGAGTAATCGCCTGAGTCCGACCAGCGAGTAGACTCAGTCCCAAAGCCGCAAACGCCTGGGATGGAGATCACGAGCGTTCCCGCGAGACCGGGACGACTGGAGTAGTAAGAGCGAGGGGATTATGGGGCAATTTCTAGCCGCCGTCAAGCATTTTGCGAGGAGCCGAAATCGCCAGCAACGATATCGCAGCGTCCTGGAGGACCGTGGCCGCATCGCCGCTGCCGAGCTCTGACTCCAGGGCTTACGCCCCCGGTTCGGCCTCGGCACTGCCTGCCAACAGCGGCTGAACCAGGCTCTGCTCGGCCCGCTGCACTTGCCGCAGAATCTCTTGCCGCGAGTCTTGACGCTCGATGGCGCCCCGCACCCCCGGGTCGCGCAGCACGAAGGCCAGCTTCGACATCAAGTGCAAGTGCGCCCGCGTCGTCGGGCTGATGATCATGAACAGCGTGCCCACCGGCTGACCGTCGAGCGCGCCGTAATCGATCGGGTTTTCCAGAAAACAGAGCGCAATCAGCGGCCGGTCGACGTGCAACACCACCGGATTGCGCACGTGCGGAATCGCCAGCCCCTGGCCAATGGCGGTCGAGGCGATCGCCTCGCGGGCCAGCACCACGCGCAGCAGAAACTCGCGGTCCACCTCGTCGGGCAAGCGGAGCAGCTCGACCACCTCGTGCAGGGCGCTGTCCTTGTCGTGCCCCGACACCCGGTAGTGTACGCCGCCGCTGACCAGCGCCGCGTGCAGCGAAGGAACCGGCTGTCCCTCGACCTCCGGCTCGTGAAAAATGTCGCTCGACACGTTCAGCCGCCTTGAGGTCGCCCACTCAAGGATCTCGGCCCGATTGAAACGGTACTGATCCTGCACGCGATAAGCGGGAATCACCTGCTGCTTGATCCAGCGGTAGATCGTCTTCTCCGATACGTGCAGCAGGCCGGCGGCGTCGCGGACCGAAAGATTCATGAAATTCACCTAAGCGATTATGTAACAAGCCACTAGCGAAGCGCCGCCACGCTTCGAGAGCTTTCCAACCAATTGACACTGAGTGACATTTGTGGACACAATTGGCTGTCGAAGCTAACTTAAGACTTCGCCGTCCTGTATGTCTACTTTAGTCCAGGATGCCCGCCATTTCCAAGCGAAATTAGCCTGCATCCGCCGGCGGGGCGGCACTTCGGGAGCCAATTTGGCCCCGGCCGGCCGCTACCCGTCGGTCACTCATCCTGGTACGCGAGGGTTCGATGTCAACCAAAACGACGACCCGTCGTAGTCCTTCGGCCGCCGTCGAGCGCGAGGTGGTTTTCACCTTGATTCTGGCCCTCGGCGCCTTAAGTCTGGCCATATTCGTCAGCTGGCTGGTCCACGGCAATCCCGCGAGCGACGCGATCGCCAAAACGGCCACCGACGCCCCGACCCAGCAAACGGCCCACGCCAAGTAGCTTAGCGCGAACTTGCCACTGCTTGCCAAGGCCCCGTCCCCGACGGGTCGCGCCTCGGCTCATCTCCAATCCGATCACGGCCAGGCCGTTGCCCCCGCCCCCCAAGGGTTCTTTGCCTAGCGCGGCTTGGCCGTGTACCCATACGATCGGCTCTCTGCCGCCTCTTGGTAGTTGCCACCACTCTCAGGTTCCAATCGTGACGATTGCCGTGCCTGGCATTACTGCACGGGCCCGCCCGCCCTTGCCTCGGCCTGTCGCTCGGCGTGTCTCGCGGCTCGCGACGTACGATTTTCTTGACCGACGGGCACTCCCCAGGTTTCAAAGCCTGCGCGACGTTCTGACACTTGCCGCGACTGCCACAGGTCTGACGAGAACCACAGCAGATGACCCGACCCAGCGAAATTACTCGTCGCCAAGCGCTTCGCGCGCTGGCCGCCGGTTGCGCGGCGCCCGGCGCCTTGGCCGCTTCGCTGGCCCGCGCTGCCCAGCCGCGCGCCGACGTCCGCGCTCACTCCGACTTTCGCCTCGAATACTCGTTCGACCGCGACGACCTGGTGGGCGACCTGCTGCACGGCGAGCGCGGCGACCCGCATCGCGAGTCGCACACGCCGCACCACGAGTGGTACTCGCACCACATTCGCCGGCACTACGGCGCCTGGGGCCCGGCCGCCCGCCGTTACGCCCCGCTCGAAGGGCTGCACCAGCGCAACGTCCAGTGGCTGCGCGAGCGGGTGATCGCCACGGCCGCTCGGTTCATTGGCTACGACTATCAGCACCACCACATACCCGACTGGAATCCGCCGGCCCACTGGCCCTGGAAGCACTGCTGCGCCGGCCACAACGGCAAAGGGGTCGACTGCAGCAACTTCACCAGCTTTGTCTACAACCAGGGCTTCGGCATCCACATGAGCTCGGGCATCGGCCAACAGTCGCGCCAGCACACCGCCTTCGAGCGCGACGGCTACGGCGTGCCGCTGCACACGATCGAACTGCCCAAGTCGTATCGCGAGCGAGTCAACGTGCTGCGCACGGGCGACCTGCTGTTCATTCGCCACCGCACCGACATGCAGGTCTCGCACGTCGTGCTCTGGGTCGGCCCAATCGGCCAGGCCACGGGCGGCGAGCCATTGATTCTCGACAGTCACGGCGGCGACGTCGTCGATGACCACGGCCAGGCCATCCCCTGCGGCATTCACCTCCGCCCGTTCCGCGAAGGTTCTTGGTACAACCGCTGCGCCAGCCACGCCCACCGCATCTTCGGCGGCCGCAGCTAGTCGGCGCAACCGCCCGCCTTGCTCGCCGCGGAACGCATCGCCGCTTGCTACCCAGGCTGCGCCACGACGAGCGGCGGGACGTGCATCTGCAAGGCACCGCCGCCTCCCGGCGCCCTGCCGTCTCCCCCTGCCCGGCCGACACGCTATACTGTCGGCTCCTGCCGCTCGCCCGCCCCACGAGAGAGCCATCGCATGTTGCGCATCCTGGGCAATCGCAAAACGCTCTGCGACGGTATCACCCGCCGCGACTTGATGCACATCGGCGGACTGGGCGCCCTTGGCCTCACGCTGGCCGATTGGCTGGGCGCCACTCCCACGGCCCAGGCCCGCCCAGCAGGCGCACCGGCCGGCTTTGGCCAGGCCAAGTCGTGCATCCTGATCTACAAATACGGCTCGCCGCCGCAGCACGAAACGTTCGACCCCAAGCCCGACGCGCCCGCCGAGATCGAGGGCGAGCTCAAGGCTATCGCCACCAGCGTGCCGGGCGTTCAAATCGGCGAGCTGCTGCCCAAAACGGCCGCCATCATGGACCGCCTGACCGTGGTCCGCTCGCTCACGCACCCTTACCCGCTGCACGGCACGGTCTACGCCACCACCGGCATTCCCGACGTCGATACCCGCATCGAAGCCATGCCGCGCCACAAGCGGCAGTGGCCGTTCATTGGCTCGCTGGTCGACTACTTCGCAGATCGCCGCGCCCGGGGCGCCCGCCCCGACATGCCGCGCAACGTGGCCCTGCCGTTCGTTATGGGCTCGAAGACCAACTATCCGCCGCTGGCCGGTCCCTATGGCGGCATGCTCGGCATGCGCTACGATCCGGTGTTCACCGACTTTCGCCCCGAGGGCACCCGGCTCTCGCCGGCAATCGTGGCCGGCAAGGCATTCAAAGACCCGCAACTTTCGATCGAACCGACCCAGCGGCTGGAGCTGAGCGGCGGCCTGCCCGATGCCGACGCCATCGGCCGGCTCGGCTTGCGGCGTTCGCTGCTCCAGCAGTTCAACGGCCTGCGGCGTGACCTCGACGCCCACGAGCGGGTCGACGTTTACTCGCAGCAGCAGCAAATGGCCCTGTCGCTGCTCACCAGCGGCAAAATGCACGCGGCGCTCGACTACACGCGCGAGCCCGCGGCGCTGCGCGACGCTTACGGCATGTCGCTGTTCGGGCAGTCGTGCCTGGCCGCGCGCCGCCTGGTCGAGGCCGGCAGCAAGTTCGTCACCGTGTTCTGGGACGCTTACGGCCTCAACGCCGGCTCGTGGGACACGCACTACAACCACTACGGCCGGCTGAAGGATTTTCTGCTGCCGGTGTTCGACCAGGCCTTTAGCGCCTTGATTCTCGATCTCGAAAATCGCGGCCTGCTCGACGAAACGCTGGTGCTGGTCGTCAGCGAACACGGCCGCACGCCGCTCATCGACTCCAAGCCCGCCGGGGCCGGCCGCGGGCACTGGTCGCGCGCCTACAGCCAGGTGTATGCCGGCGGCGGCATGGCCCGCGGTCGCGTGGTGGGCAAAACCGACAAGATTGCCGGCGACGTGGTCGACACGCCCATCTCGCCCAAAGACATCCTGGCCACGGCCCTCTACCTGCTGGGCATCGACCCCGAAACGACGTTTCCCGACGCCGAAGGCCGCCCCCTGCCC
>CAZPED010000425.1:0-4358 GCA_964585335.1 uncultured Planctomycetaceae bacterium
CGGCGAAGCCAGCAGCCGATCGACCACGCGTTCAAACGCCGTCGGCGATTCGTCAGCCAGAAATGCTTGCAACTCCGCGGGCGTGGGGGGCAAGCCCGTCAGGTCGAACGTCACGCGGCGCAACAGGGTCCGTTTGTCGGCCGGCGGGTTGGGCGTGAAGCCTCGCGCGTTGAGCTTATCGAGCACGAAGGCGTCGACCGGCGTCAGCGGCCACGTCGAGTCGCCCACGGCCGGTGGCACGCTTGCCCGCACGGGCTGAAACGCCCAGTGGCGCCGCTGCTCCTCGGAAATTTGAAAGGCCTCGACAGCGGCAGGCTGCGCGATGGCCGGCGCCCCACCGCCGGGCCAGGGCAATCCCAGTTCCACCCAGCGGGCGATCCGCTGAATGTCGGCTTCGGGCAGCTTGGCGTCGGGAGGCATTTTCAGGCCGTCGTGATACTCGACCGCCTCGACGAGCAAGCTTTCCTTCGGCTTCTGCGGCACGGCCGCGGGGCCCGAGTCGCCGCCGGCCAGAATCGCTTCGCGGCTGTTGAGACGCAAGTTGGCTTTCGGCTCGTCGCCGTCGCCGTGGCACTTGAAACAACGGTCGACCAAGAGCGGCCGTACCTGGCTTTCGAAAAACTCGCTGGCTTGCGGGTCAACCGCGTCGGCGGCCAGCAACATTTCGGCGGCTAGCGCCACGCACAGGCCCAACAGCAGCTTTGCCAGCGAAGCAACCATGACGTGCGTCGACTCGCACTGTGAACGCGGTGGGAGGGAGCGAGCGGCCAGGGCTGAATTATCATACAAATAGACAAATTCTGCAAGTCCCCGCACTACCGCCGACCGTGTAATGCCACGCCCACGCTCGCGCGCTAGCGATGCGAGCGCTCCATGCCGAAGTTCAGCTTCAACTGCGGATCTTTCTCCGAGTCGGGATTCAGCTCTTTGAACAACAAGCTCGGCTGAATGTCGCGGTTGTTCTGGTACTTGTCGCTCGCATATTCGGTGATCGCCCCGCTGATCTCGTGATAAAAGATCTGGCAGATCGGCACGCCCGGGTAGATGCGCACCGGCTGCACGGCGAACATTTCCAGCGTCCAGTAGCCGCAGAAGCCCACGTCGCCAAACCCGGCGGTCACGTGGACGAACAGTCCCAAGCGGCCGATGGACGAGCGCCCCTCGATCATCGGCACCAGTTCGTGCGTCTCGGTGCGCTCGACCGTGCGGCCCAGATACAGTTGGTTGGGCCCCAGCACCAGGCCCTCGGGCGGAATGGCCACGCGCCGCACCCGGTTGGCCTTGGCCATGTCGAGCACGACCTCTTCGTAGATCATCAGCTCGTTGTGCAGCGTGAGGTTATAGCTGTTGGGGTTCAGATTCGACTCGCGAAACGGGTCGATCACGATCTTCGAGCCAAGATAGCTGCGGATCTGGTGGCCGGTCAGAATCATGTGCTGTACCGTCTCGCTGGGGGGTGTGCCAAAAAACTTGTCGTACCCCGCACTGCGAGGCACGGTAGCCTACGTCAACTCTTCGCCAGCCGCCGCTCCACGCCAATCTTCGGACACACGCTCGCCAGCGGACACACCTCGCACTTGGGCTTGCGGGCCAGGCAAATCTGCCGGCCGTGAGCGATCATGCGGTGCGAAAAGTCGATCCACTCGCGCTTGGGCAATTGCGCCATCAAGTCGCGCTCGATCTTTACGGCGTCCTTGTGCCTGGTGAGCCCCAGCCGCCAGCTCAACCGGCCCACGTGCGTATCGACCACTACGCCCGTCGGAATGCCAAAGGCGGTGCCCAGCACCACATTGGCCGTTTTGCGCCCCACGCCGGGCAGCTTGACCAGCGCGTCGAGATCCTGGGGCACCTGGCCGTCGAATTCGTCGACCAGCTGCGTGCAGCAGGCCTTGATGTTCTTGGCCTTGTTGCGAAAGAAGCCCGTGCTTTGGATCGCCTTTTCCAACTCGCCGATCCTGGCCGCCGCGAAGGCCCGCGCGTCGGGATACTTGCGAAACAGGTCCTTGGTCACCAGGTTTACCCGCACGTCGGTGCACTGGGCCGACAGGATCGTGGCCACCAGCAATTGCATGGGCGTGTGGAAATTGAGCGCGCAAGCCGCCTCGGGATAAGTGGCTTTAAGCCGCCGCACGACTTGGGCGGCATGGCGTTTGGCGTCGGCGGTCGCGACCATGCGGAGCCCGGCGGTTGAAGGCGTGGGAGCGTGCTGCCCGGCAAGTCATCCGTCCTGCCGGGCAGGCCTGATTGTCGCGCAGTCTTGCCGAGACTGTCAAGTATTGAGCGCCGCGCCCCCGCCGGCTCAAGGCAGGCGGAACAGCGAGCGGGCATTGGCGGTCGTTTGCGCGCAAAAGTCGGCAAAGCTCACGCCGCGCACTTCGGCCAGCCGGGCTGCCGTGTGTACCACGTTGGCCGGCTCGTTGCGCTTGCCGCGCAGCGGCTCGGGCGACAAGTAAGGGCTGTCCGTTTCGACCAGAATGCGGTCGGCCGGCACCGTGGCCGCCACGGCCCTTAGCGCGTCGGACTTTTTGTACGTGACCATGCCGGCAAAGCTGATGTGCAGGCCCATGGCGACGCATTCGGCCGCCCCCTCGGCCGTGCCGGTGTACGAGTGCATGACGCCTCGCAGCGGCCCGCGGCGACGCGCCTCGCGGAGCATTACCAGCACGTCGGCCTCGCACTCGCGCAGGTGCACCACGAACGGCAAGTCAACCTGTTGCGACAACCGCAAATGCCGGTCGAAATAATCCTGCTGCACGTCGAACGGCGCATCCTTCCAGTAACGGTCGAGCCCCGTTTCGCCCAGCGCCACGACCTTCGGCCGCCCCACCAAATCGAGCACGCGCTGCCAGTCCCCCGCCTGCACTTCGGCCGTGTAGTTGGGCTGGATGCCGACAGCCGCGAAAACCCCCTCGGTACAGGCGGCCAGCGCGGCCACGGCCTCGCTCGTGGCGGCCGTTACGCCGATGGCCACGATCTGTTCGACTCCCGCCGCCCGCGCACGCGCCAGCACGCCGTCGCGATCGGCGGCGAACTCCTTCTGATCGAGGTGTGCATGCGTGTCGACAAGCATCAGGCCATGCCTCGTCGCGATTCTGGGTAGCTATGCAGCCACGAAACCGGCCCCAAAAAGGCAAGCAGCCTGCGCGACGCGCGCGGCCCGATTGGCTGAAGCTGCGGCAATCTTCTCAGACAGCTTGCGGCGCCGTCTGGCCGGTTGCCTCTTCGAGCGCTTCCAGGTGCCCCCGCGCAGCGCCCAGCGCTTCCTCGGCGAGCGCCGCGGCCGCGCGGTCCGCTTGCAGCTCGCTTACGCAGCTTTCGATGCGGGCGATATCGCGCTTCTGGCAAATCACCAGCTTCGACAACAGAAAGTCGAGCGACAAGTCGTGCCAGTCGTAGAACTCGATCGGGTATTCGCCCAGCTCGATGGGGCCCAAGTCGAGCACGGCTTGCCCGACGCGTTCGGCCATCTGTTGCTGGTCTTCGACGATGTGCTTGAGCGTTTTGACCGCCTTGGCGTCGCCAGGATGCGTCCACGGGCGCGCATAGGACAGGTACATGGGCAGCGACCGCTCCAAGACCGTCAACAGTCGATTCAGAGCGCGATGGGTGCTTTGCTTACTCATGCACGAACGTGTCCAGGCAAAAGTGGTCGGGTCTAGAACAACTGCCGGGTGGCCTGCGTCGTCAGCTCCAGCAGATTATTCCACCAGATCCCCAGCACCAACAGGGGCAAGGTCAGCAGCACGACAAACGTGCCGGGAATAAACGCCACGCTCGACGGTACCCGATCTTCGGGCTCCGGATCGATCGTCATGATCTTCACGACCCGCAAGTAGTAATACAGGCTGATGGCGGTGTTCAAACCGGCGATGATCAGCAGCGCCCAGAGCTTGGCCTGCACCAGTGAGTAGAAGATTTGCATCTTGCCCACGAAGCCGGCCAGCGGCGGCAGGCCGATCAGGCTGATCAGCATCGCGGCAAAGCAGATCGTGAGAATCGGCGCCCGGCGAATCAACCCGGCGTAGTCGGCAATTTCTGCGCTGTGCAGCATGTTCCGCAAAAAGGCCACCACGGCAAACGCGCCCAGGTTCATGAACAGGTACGCGCCCGCGTAAAAGGCCATCGAGCCGAGGGCCGCACGCGCGGCCACGGGGGTCGAGGCGGCCAGGATCGAAGCGGGTGGCACCGGCATGATCATGTAGCCGGCCTGGGCAATCGTCGAATAGGCCAGCAGCCGCTTGATGTTCGTTTGGCCATAGGCCGCCAGGTTGCCGAACGTGCAAGTAATGATCGCCAGGAAGACGAGCAGCTGGGCCATGAAGTCGCGCGCCGGCTGCAGCGACACATTGTGCTGCGCC
>CAZPED010000426.1:0-4357 GCA_964585335.1 uncultured Planctomycetaceae bacterium
AGCACCCAGGGGTGCGTGGCCTGCGGAATGGCCCAGTTCTTGAAGTTGCCCGAGTTGATGTATTCGCGTTCCACGATGCGGCAGCCGCCCACTTCGCGGACGATGTCCAGCGTGCCGTCGTTTGAGCCGGAATCGGCCACCAGGATTTCATCGGCCACGAGCTTGGCCGACTCGACGCAGGGCCGAATGTTCTTGCGCTCGTTCTTGCAGGGAATGATGACGGTCAGTTTCTGTTTCATGCCTCTGACTCCCTGTCTAGCGCGCCGGTGGCGCGGTCGGTTTGCCGCTCAGCCGGCACGACGCAGCGCGGGCTGCGGGCCCTGGATGGGTACCGCCGTTTCGCCACGCGACACCGACGCCAGGATGTTCGTCGTCGAGACCCCCTCGACCAGTCCCGTCACGCACACGGTGCCGCCGTACGATTCCACCAGTTCGTGTCCCACGACCTGCTCGGGCGTGTAAGTGCCGCCCTTGACCAGCACGTCGGGCTTAATGGCTTGCAACAGCGCGTGCGGCGTGTCGTCATCGAAAATGACCACATAGTGCACACAGGCCAGTGCGGCCAGCATGGCGGCCCGGTCGCTTTCGGCAATGGCCGGCCGGCTGGGTCCCTTGAGCCGGCGGACGCTGGCGTCGCTGTTGACGCCCACGATCAGCGTGTTGCCTAACCGCGCGGCTTCGGCCAGATAGGTCACGTGGCCGACGTGCAGCAGATCGAAGCAGCCGTTGGTGAAAACGACTTTCTCGCCGCGGCGGCGGTGTTCGGCGGCCAGCAGCGCCGCGTGTTCACGGGTAACGATCTTCTTGGCCGGGCTGTTGCGCCCCAGCAGGAGCTCCGAGCGGATTTCGTCACGGTAGATCACGGCCACGCCGGAGCGCTCGACTTCGAGCCCCGCCGCTACGTTGGCCAGCCGCACGGCGTCGGCGGCGTTCGATCCGCCGGCCAGGCAGAGTCCGATCATGGCCATCACCATGTCGCCGGCGCCAGTGATGTCGTACACGGCGCGGGCATGCGTGGGAAACGTCTCGCCGCGGCCGTCGCGATGCATCAGCATCATGCCGTCGCGGTCGAGCGTGACGAGTGCCATTTGCGTATCGAAGTGTTCGCACAACTGCCGGCCGGCCGCCAGCGCGTCCGAGGCCTTGCCAATCTTGCGGCCGGTGGCCGTTTCGGCTTCGAGGCGGTTGGGTTTGATCATCGTCACGCCGCGATATGTTTCCCAGGGCGTGCATTGGCTAGGGTCAACCAGCACGGGCACACCCGCGCGATGCGCGGCCTCGATCGCGGCCCGCAGCAGCCGCGGCGTGCATACACCTTTACCGTAATCGGAAATCAGCAGGGCGTCGTGCCGCGCGACCTGGGCGGCCAACTGCTCGACCAGCCGATTTTCCAGCGACTCGCAGAGCGGATCGCGGTTTTCGTGGTCCACGCGCAGGATCTGGCTGGGATGCCGGCTGCCGGCCCGCCCGATGAAGCGTTCCTTGACCGACGTGGGGCGTCCGATGTCGGTCAGCACCAGTTCGCAATTGATGCCGGCGCCAACGAGCAGCTGCCGCAGCTCGGTGCCAGCCGGGTCGTCGCCGACCACTCCGCAGCAGGTGACGCGCGCTTCGAGGCCGGCCAACATGTTGGCCACATTGGCGGCGCCGCCGGGCCGGCTCTCGCGGCGGTCGGCGCGCAACACCACGACGGGCGCTTCCTGGCTGATTCTCTCCGCGTTGCCCCAAGTGTGACGATCGAGCATCAAGTCGCCGAGCACAAGAATGCGCGGCTGCCCGATCGTTTCCAGAACGTGCGCAAGGTCGCTGACACTCATAAGACGTCCATGTCTTGCAAAAGAATTGCCCCCAGCCGCGCGCTCGAGTGCCCGGTGCTAGCATCCATTCGGCCGGGCGCGTGGCGCAAACGGTGTCGGATTATCGACAAGCGGCTTGAGCCGGGCAATAGAGATTCGCACCTGTGCAGCTACCCGTCACGCGGTGCGCGTTCAGGCAACAGACGCTAGCGCCTCGTCGAACTGCTCGAGCGGAAACCGCAGCAGGTGGGCGTCCATCCCCGCGGCCTGGTGAGGCGCCACCAGAACGTGGGCGGCGCGAACTTGCGCAGACTGCACCGCCGTGGTATCCAGAGCCACGACAATGTTGCAGTCGGCGGCGCCGCTGAAACGCCCCTGTCCGGGGAGGACCAGGATTTCGACCTCGGGCTGGCGCGATTGGCCCTGTGCGGCGCTCGCGCGCAGCAGATCGGCCGCCGCGCGAGGCAGCGCCGCGCTGCCGACCACGCGAATGCTCAGGTCGTCCAGCGGTCGCTTGACCAGCCCGTTGCGGCACCGCGTCAGGCGACCCTTGCGGCGAAAATACTCGACGTTGGCCCCTTGCTTCCACGTTGCCGGCTGGGTGACATCGGTCGGGTGCCAGAGGTGATAGGTGTGCGTCCAGCGCAAGATCGACTGGATGCGCACGCCCGCGCGGCGAAGCCTCAGCCGCAGGTCGTCGTCCTCGCAGCCCCAGCCCTGAAAGTTCTCGTCGTAGCCGTTCACCCGCTCGTAGTCAGACCGCCAAATGCCCACGTTGTTGCCGATCAACTTCGGCTTGGTGGGGTGGCGCAAAAATGCGTAGAAGCGCGAGCTGCGGTCCAGCTTGCGCAGCCGCCGCAGCTCGCCCGCCGGCGCCCAGTCGGCAAACGCGCCCGAGTGAACCACCTCGGGGCTGACGTGGGCCGAGGTCGATTCGTCCAGGCGGCAGCAATCGCCGGCCATGACCACGCCCACTTTCCGCCGCTCGAGGTGGGTGCGCACGTGATCGCGCGGCAGAATGCAGTCGCCGTCGAGAAACAACAGGTAGGGAGCCTGGCTGGCACGAACTCCCTCGTTGCGGCAGCGGGCTAGTTGAAACGTTGTATGCGGGTGCGTGGTAAATCGCACCGGAAACGGCGCCTCGCTGGCAAACGCCTCGACGATCGCCGGCGTTTCGTCGGTCGAACCGTCGTCGGTCACGACCAGCTCCATGCGGTCGAGCACGTCGTGCTGCAGGGCAATCGATTGCAGCGCCAGCCGCAAATGGCGCGGGCGCTGATAGGTCGACATGAGCAGTGCGATTTCTGGCTGAGGCATGGTGCCGAGAGAATACTCGCGCGGCCAGCCATCGTCCAAGAGCAGCTTAGCTGGCAGCCGGCGCCAGCACGCGCTGCAAGGCCTCTTCCAACTGGCTTTGGCCGGAGGTGAATTGCAGCCGGCTGACCAGCGACCAGAGCGGCGCCGCGCCCGTCCACAATGGGCCAATTTTGACGAGATCTTTCGACGTGCACACGGCGGCCTCAACCCCCAGCGCGGCGCAGCGCTCGGCCAGTTGCGCCGCATCGTGGGGCGTGTAGGCGTGATGGTCGGCAAACTCGACCAACTCGGCAACGCGAATCTCGCAAGTTTCCAGCGCGCGGCGAAAGCTGGCCGGGTTGCCGATGCCGCAAAAGGCCAGCACCGATTTGCCGGTCAGCAGGCCGATGGGGTGCTCCGCGCCGTTGGGCCCTTCCAGGACATGGGGAACATAGCTGGTCTCGGTCCAAATTGCCTGGGGGGCAACTCGCTGGACCAGCTCGCGAATTCCAGCCCGTTCAGCGGGGCTGGCCTGCTCGCAGCGCGTGAGCACGATCACGTCGGCTCGCTTCCAGCCGCTGAGCGGTTCGCGCAGCGTGCCGCGCGGAAACACGTGGCCGTAGCCGGTCGGCTCCGTGGCGTCGACCAGCACGAGGTTCAAGTCGCGGTGCAGGCGGCGATGTTGCAGCCCATCGTCAAGCAGGATTACCGTGGCGCCATGCCGGTCAATTGCATTGCGAGCGCCGCGCACCCGATCGGCGTCGAGCACCTGCGGCACGTCCGGCAGCTTGGCGGCCAGTTCCAGGGCCTCGTCGTTGGCCTTGCCGATGGTCGAGCCGTAGCCACGGCTGACGATTGCCACGAGCGTGCCGCGCTCGCCGAGCCAGCGGGCCAGCCATTCCACGGTGGGCGTTTTGCCGGTGCCCCCCAGCGTCAGATTGCCGACGCTGATCACCGGCACGCCGACGCGATGGATCGCCGCGCGGGCGGTATCGTAGCGCCAGTTGCGCCAGCGCATCGCCGCGGCATACGGCACTTCGAGCAGGCGCAAACCGCCGCGCGCAAGACTGGCTGAGAGCCCGCGGCGGCGGCCACTGACAATGGCTCGAAATAATGACGGATCCAACAAGGTATTGCGATCCGCTTTACTGGCGGGCCGCCGGCTGATTTCCGGCTACAGCTTCTTGCAGATGGCCTCGGCCATTTCGCGGGTGCCCACGGCCGTCGGATCGTTGCGGTCGGCCTTCAGGTCGTAGGTCACGTAC
>CAZPED010000427.1:0-4331 GCA_964585335.1 uncultured Planctomycetaceae bacterium
CTTCGAGCGTGACGCCCGCTTCGCCCAAGGCCTGGCGAATGCGGTCGGCCGTGGCAAAGTCCTTCTTGCCGCGGGCAGCCGCGCGCAGCTCGATGATCAGGCTCATCAGCTTGCCAACCAGCTCGTTGTCGCCGGCCGCCGGCTTGCTCACGGCCTGGCGGAACATGCCCAGCGTGCCGCCCAGCTCGCGCAAGGTGGTAGCGCCTTGCCGCAACACCTTTAATTGGGCTTCGCTCGGCTTGCCGTTTTCCAGCTTCTGGTCGTCGGCGTACTTGTTGAGCGTCCGCATCAGCTCGAACAAGTCGCCCACGGCGCCGCCGGTGTTGAAGTCGTCGTCCATCGCTTCCAGAAAATGCTGCCGGTGGTCGGCAATCGCCTTGAGCGTGGCGTCGCTGCCAGGGTCGAAGTCGCCAGCCGAGCGCTCGCGGGCACAGGGCACGTCGTAGAAGCTTTGCCCCGTGATCCGCTCGTAGCGCTTGAAGAACCGATAGAACTGCTCCAGGCCCGTGCCGACCTCTTCGATCCGCGTGTCGCTGAAATCGATCGGCCGGCGATAGTGGGTCGACAGCAGGAAGAAGCGAATCGTCTCGGGCGCGTGACGCTTGAGCAGTTCGGTGAACGGCGCGGCGCCCTTCGATTTGCCGAGCTTGCCCGCCTCTTGGGCCTGCTGGTCGCCGTCTTCGGCCGCGCGGGTGGCACGGCCGCCGACCTTGCCCACTTCGTTCGAGGCCTGCATCAGCCCGTTGTGCATCCAGTATTTGGCCAGCGGCTTGCCGTGTGCGCACTCGCTTTGGGCAATCTCGTTTTCGTGGTGCGGGAAGACCAGGTCGAGTCCGCCGCCGTGAATGTCGAACGTCTCGCCCAGGATGGCGCGGCTCATAGCCGAACACTCGATGTGCCAACCCGGCCGCCCCTTGCCCCAGGGGCTATCCCACGAGGGCTCGCCCGGCTTGGCGCTTTTCCACAGTGCGAAGTCGGCGGGCGAGCGCTTGCGATCGGCCATTTCGCCACCCTCGCCAATCATGCTGGCCACGTCGCGGTTGCTGAGCTTGCCATACTGGCCATCGCGGGCCACGTCGAAGTAGACGTCGCCGTCCGACTCGTAGGCAAAGCCCTTGTCGACGAGCGACTGGGTGATCTTGATGATCTCGCCAATGTTGGCCGTGGCCTTGGGAAAGTGGTCGACCGTGTCGATGCCCATCGTGGCCAGGTTGCGCATGTAGTCGGCCGTCATTTCCTCGGCCAGCGCCGCCATGGTCATGTTGCGGTTGCGCGATTCGTTGATCAGCTTGTCGTCGACGTCGGTGATATTGATCACCAGCGTGACCTTGTAACCGTTGTAGACGAGGTATCGCTTCACGGCGTCGAAAATCACGGGGCCGACCATGTGTCCCACGTGGCTGGGCTTGTATACCGTGGGTCCGCACAAATAAATGCCCACCTGGCCCGGCGTGACCGGTTCGAGCGGCTCTTTGTTCTTGGTCAGGGTGTTGAAAACTCGGATCGTCATCCGCGGCTCGCTTTTCGTGACGGCGGGAGTAGGTTGCTTGGCAGTGAGCATCTCAATCCTTTGAGCGTCGGGAAGTAGGCGGGGGGACCGAAGGCTTTCCAGCGGCCTCAATCTTAGGGCGAAGCGTCCATTTTCTCCAACAGGGCCACACACTCGGCCATGATCGCCTCTTGCCGACCCACGGGCCCCACGGCCTCGCCCGTTTTGGCCTTCAGGCCCACGCAATCGGCCGGCAGCCCCAGCAGTTCAGCAATCCGCTCGCGCATTGCCTGCTTATAGGGAGACAATTTCGGCTGCTGCACGAACACGATGCAATCGACGTTGACCAGCCGGTAACCGGCCCGGGCCACCCGGGCCCAGGCCAGCTGGAGCATCTCGCCCGAGTCGCGGCCGCGGTTGGCCTGGTCCGTGTCGGAAAACATCTCGCCGATGTCGCCGAGCGCCGCGGCGCCCAGCAGTGCATCGGTCAGGGCATGCAACAGCACGTCGGCGTCGCTGTGGCCGATGGCATGCCAGGGGCAATCGATGTCGAGTCCGCCCAACCGCAACGGGCCGCCCGGCCCCAGGCGATGGGTGTCGTGGCCAATTCCAATGCGTGCGTTCAGCGTGGCAATCGGCTCCTGATCTTAACGGGTGATAAACACTGACAAATCGCGGGGATTATAACGCAGCTTGCCCAGAGCGACAACGCGAGCCCGCGGCCCCCACCCAGCGCCCGCTGGCGACGCTTTTCCCCCGGCTGGTCAGTTCCTATAATCCCCTCACCTATGGCCATCATCGAAATCCAGGGGCTGGCGAAGTCCTACCGCATCTACCAGAAGCAGGAGGGACTGCTGGCTTCGGTGCGCGGCCTGTTCCATCGCACCTATCGCGAAGTCGAAGCCGTCCGCGGCATCGACCTGTCGGTCGAATCGGGCGAGTTCGTCGCCTTTCTGGGCCCCAACGGCGCCGGCAAAACCACCACGCTCAAGCTACTCTCCGGCGTCATCAACCCCACCCGCGGCTCGGCCCGTGTGATGGGCTACGTGCCCTGGAAACGCGAGAACGCCTATCGCCGCCGGTTTGCCCTGGTGATGGGGCAGAAGAACCAGCTTTGGTGGGACCTGCCGGCCCAGGAGTCGTTCCGGCTGCACCAGCAAATCTACTGCATCGAGCCCGCGCAGTTTCAGGCCCGGCGCGACGAGCTGGTCGACCTGCTCGACGTCCGCCGCCTGCTCAATCAGCCGGTGCGCGAGCTGTCGCTGGGCGAGCGGATGAAGATGGAGCTGATCGCCGCGCTGCTGCACTCGCCCGAGGTGCTGTTCCTCGACGAGCCGACGATCGGCCTGGACGTGGTGGCCCAGCACAACATTCAGGCCTTCTTGCGCTACTACCAGCAGGCGCGCAAGATGACCGTGCTGCTGACGAGCCACTATATGAAGGACGTGGCCGCGCTCTGCCGCCGCGTGGTTGTGATCGCGCAAGGTCAGATCATGTACGACGGTTCGCTGAGCGGCATCATCGACCGTTTCAGCGGCCACAAGATCATCACGCTGGTGTTTCCCGGCGACGCGATTCCCCAGGGGCTCGACCGGTTTGGCGAGGTGGTCGAGCAGCAGGCGCCCAAGGTCAAGCTGCGGGTCGACCGGCAAGTGATCGCCGAGTCGCTGGCCGCTATTCTGGCCCAGCACACGGTCGAGGACGTCAGCGTCGAGGATCCACCGCTCGAAGAAGTCATTGCCGAAATGTTTTCGCTCGCCACGCAGTCGCTCGCGGCCCAACCGGCCAGCGCGACGGCCTAGCCCCGCAGGAAGCCCCGCTCACCGCCGGGGCCAACGCACCCAACGATGAGCGCCCTGGACGCCAGCACTGCCGCGACCGCCCCGCACGGCGACATCTCGATGTCGGCCCGGCTGGCCAGTTGGCTGACCATTTTGCGGATCTCGCTCGAGGAGCGCTTGGTCTACCGCGGCGACTTCGCCCTCGGCACACTGATGCGGTTCCTGCCGCTGGTGACCCAGGTTTTCATGTGGGGCGCCATATTCGAACACACCGGTACCACGATCGCGGGCTACACCTACGAGGACATGATCGCCTACTACCTGCTGACGCAGATCAGCCGGGCATTTTCCAGCATGCCGGGGCTGGCCACGACCATCGCCCTGCAAATCCGCAACGGCGAAATCAAAAAGTACCTGATTCAACCGGTCGATCTGCTCGGTTTTCTGCTGGCCGGCCGCGTGGCCCATAAGCTGGTCTACTACGTGGTGGCCGCCGGGCCGTTCGCACTGGTGTTCTATCTCTGCCGGGGCTATTTTCCCGGCTGGCCCGACGCGGTGACGATGGCCGCCTTCCTGGCCTCGCTGATCCTGTCGTTCCTGCTGGGCTTCTTTCTCGAAGCCACGCTCGGCATGGTCGGCTTCTGGTTTTTGGAAGTCAGCTCGCTATTGTTCGTCTACATGCTGTTTTCGTTCTTCTTTTCCGGCCACATGTTTCCCATCGACATGCTGCCGGGCTTTTGGGGCACGCTGGTCCGCGCCCTGCCGCTGCAATATCTGGCGTACTTTCCGGCCGCCGTGTTCCTGGGCAAGATCCAAGGCGCCGAACTGGCCTGGGGAATGGCGATTCAAGTCGCCTGGGTCGTGGGCTTCATCGTGCTCAGTCGGGTGACGTTTCACCTGGGTGTCAAACGCTATAGCGGCTACGGAGGTTGACCTTTCATGCACGCGTCATCGACCGCCGCCGCTAGCCCCGCCGCCCTCGGCCGCGTGCGTCCGTCCTACTGGCGCGTGTTCCTCACGTTTGCCCGCAATAGCCTGGTGCGCGACATGACGTTTCGCGC
>CAZPED010000428.1:0-4328 GCA_964585335.1 uncultured Planctomycetaceae bacterium
ATTTCAAAGGGCAGCACAGCCGGCCCAGCGTCTGGCAAAGCAACGGCAGTTGACTGCCCAGCGCCTCGGCGGCATTGCGGTGTGGAATTACGACCGAATAGTGAATCATCCCTGCGCCCTGCCACTTGCTAACAGCCAAATCCATTGGCACCCGGTGGCGCGCGAAGTATCTCAAAACCAGTGCTATCGCGTAAGGTCAGTTTGAGCCCATTTGCCCATCGCCGTGGGCCGCGTCGACAAGCAAAAGCTGCCATGAAAGCGGGAAAACCTGTCCGATAAAAAAACCGGAGCGCCCTTGGGGGACTAACTCCCCCGGGGCGCTCCGGTCGAATCCACAAGCGCGAAGCAAGCGGGCGGTCGACTACTTGCCAGCAGCCTTGAAGCCCTTGCTCGTATCCTTGAAGACCATGTTGATCTGGTCGTCACCCGTGGCCTTGGCAACCTTGCCTTGGCAATTGGGGCAGCAGAAGCCGACCTCGACGCCGGCCACCGAAACCGTCTTGCCGGGGGCACACGGCTTGGCGCTGAACGGGCAGGCGACCTGCTTCAGCTGGCCGCTCTGCACGAGCTGCAGGTTCGCCTTGGCCGCGAACTTCTCGGAGTTGGCATTAAAAGCCTTGGGGCAGTTCGGGCAGCAGAACTCGACCTTGCCGCCGTTGAAGTCGACCGTGTGGTCGGCCTTGGCAGCCTGACCCGACACTGGGCACTTCAGCGCCGGCTTCTCGTCAGCGGCCCGCAACGAATTGCCTACGACCAACGCGGCGACGGCCAACGCGGCGACGTAAAAAGCAGTTTTCATGTTCAATTCCTTTCCAAAAGTGATTAATGGTCCTACACAGGCGCGGGCACAACTCCGTGGCGAGACACGCCAACGCACGCACGAGCCGGCACCGGCCGAAATCCTGGAAACTTGATCAGTTCAAACAACGCATACCCGGAAAGAGCGATGCGCGCAGCATCACTCTGGAAGCGCAGTTCAGACGGTCCAGCGGCAAAGAAGAGCCAAGAGCGGTAGTCGAGGTAACTCGTCTGCGTGGTCACGGGCGATGGAGGCCCGGGCCAGGTCTACCGATTCGACCGAAATATCGCCGTGCCCGAGGCACAGCTCTAGATGCTTGATGCGCAGCTCGGCGTCGCCTTCGGTGGTGGCCGGCGGCGGGCTGTAAGGCTGGCACGAGCAGGCAGATTTGGCGATGGGCGTGCCCGCGCGGCTGGCCAATTGCTTTTTGGCGCAGCAGGGCTTGAGCTTCTTGGCGCAGCAGCTGCGAGGCTGCTCATCGTCGCCGTCGCGCTGCTGACAGCAGCCGCAGCAGCCCGACTTACCGCCGGCAGGGCGGTTTCCCTGGCAGCACCGCGGCGAGTCGCCCAGCGCCGGCGCAACAGTCATTGCGACGAGCAGCAAACTCGTGCAAAAACGGTGTGCCAGCGGTGCTAACATCGTGCGGTCCATTCGAGGCGTTTCAGGAATGGTCAGTATTGTCGGCCGTTGCGACCGTTAAAGTCAAGCAAGTTTGCCGCGCCGGCCGGGAATCACGATCTTTTTTCCGCTTCAGCCGCCTGCTGGCTGGTTTCGCCTGCCAGCAGCAGTTCCAGGTAGCTGCGGCGCTCGCTGCCAGAGAGTTGCAGCCGCACCGCCAGCTGGCCAATAGACTCGACCGCAGCTGCCATACCTGCTTGCGGCGTAACGATTTCAAGCTCGACGAAGCCACCCAGCTCCGCGACGCGGTCCAGGCATACCGTAACCTCGTAGTCTTGCCACGGCAGCGAAAGCTCGGTGCGAGTTTTTCGCACCTCGCGCACCGAGCGAAACCCCAGTGCCTCGACCAGGTTCTGGGCATCCTGGGCAGTCGCGTTGCCGGGGCCGAGCGGAATTTCGATTTCGCGGCGAGACTTTGTCTGAGCGTCGAGTTTCGGCCCTTTGTAGGTGATATAGTTGTCAACGCCGACGCAACGCAGCCGCAGGGCCTCGTCGGTTTGGGCAAAATCGCGCGCTGGATGGGCAAAGTAAATGTCCACCTGCTCGATCTCGTGTTGTTGGCAGGCGCCCAGTTCGGCTAGCCGCGCTCGCAGGGCTGCCAGGTCCGTCACCCGGAACTTTTGTTCGACTTCGATGGCCATGGCGGGTCCCGCTAACTTAAGTTGATGGCCTGGCCCCACGCGGTCCCGGCCGAATGCTTCGATTGTCAGAGAGATCGTCCATGGTTGCAACGGATCGCGAACCGACCAGTCGCCGCTCGGGCGCGTGGCTGGCCATTTTGCTAATGGCGGCCGGCGCTATTCTGTACCTGCTGGTGCAGCGCCCCACCGACGAACCAGCGGCCGACCAGCATCCGGCCATCGGCCGCCATCTGCGGTTCCTTAAGCTCGAAGGCCTGACCGGTGACGCGCGAGCGATTTCCATCGACGACCTGGTGGGCCGGGTCACGGTGTTGAACTACTGGGGCGTTTGGTGCCCGCCTTGCTTGCGCGAGTTTCCTGAACTGGTCGCGCTGGCCAAACGCTTTGGCGACCGCAAGGACTTTCGCTTCTATCCGGTGTCGTGCGGCGAAGGAGACGACAGCAATCTGGAAGCGCTACGGGCTGAAACCGCCGGCTTCCTGGAGCTGAAGAAATCGGACCTGGCCACGTATGCCGATCTCAATGCAGCCAGCCGACGCGCACTGGTGATGGAAATGGACTTGCCGCCGCATAGCTTCTCGTACCCCACGACAATCGTGTTCGACCGCGAAGGCCGCATCCGCGGTTTCTGGCAAGGCTACAGCCCCAGCGCGGTGGAAGAGATCGGCCGCACGGTGGAAGGATTGCTGGCGCCGTAGTGGCTTCAGCCGGGCGCGTTGTGCAAAAGTTCGAGTAGCTGCCGGGCCATCGCGGCTGGCTGGCTGGCCAAAGTGATTGCGCCGCTCACGGCAACCCGAGAAAAGCCGGCCGCGATGACCTCGCCAACGTTGTCCAGGTTGATTCCGCCAATGGCGAACGCCGGCAAGCGAATCTCGCGCCGCACCTCGCGCAGTAGCTCCAGGCCCGTGAACCGATCGAACTGCTTCGTGGTTGAAGGAAACGTGGGTCCGACGCCAATGTAGTTGGCGCCATCGAGCACGGCCGCCCGGGCCTGGGCGAGCGAGTGCGTCGATACGCCCACCAGGCACTGCGGTCCGACGATGCGGCGTGCGTCCTTGACGCTCAGCTCGTCTTGCCCCACGTGCACTCCGTCGGCGCTGCTGAGCGCGGCCAGATCGGGGCGATCGTTCACAATCAGCAGCGTATCGGTCTCGGCCGTTACTTCGCGGAGCAAGCGGGCTCGCGCGAGCAGCTCGCGATCGGCCAATTGTTTGTCGCGCAGTTGAATGGCGCCCACGCCCGCGTCGACCAGTGCTTCGCCGAGTGCGCGCAGGTCGCTCGCCGACGATCGGCCATCGACCAGCACGTACAGCCGCACTTCGGCCAGTCGGTCAAGGCTCGTACGCGAGATATCGACAGACCGTTCGAGCGTGTAGACCCGATAGCGCAGTTGTTCGAGCTCAACGGCGGCAGCCGGCGCCACCGCCTTGCAGAATTCCTCCAGCGTGCGCAGCGCCTGTTCGACCCGCTTGAGATTCGCCGCCGCGATTGCCGCCAGGTTTTCCCGCTGCACCTCGCTGGGCAAACTGACCTGCGTGCCCACGTCGGCCTGGGTTTCGCGGGCGGCGTGCCGGTCGGAGGTGGATACTTGGCGAAGCACGGCCGTCATTTGGTGCCGGATGTTCTTGCAGGTTTCGGTCAAATGCCGGTCGTCGAGGGCAAAGCGTAAGTAGTCTTCGACGACGCGGAGGCCCTCGCTGGCCCGGTTGGCTGCCGCGTCGACGATTCTCAAGGCCGAGATCTCGTCGCCCGCGGTCCAACTCTCTGCTGGCGGCGTGCTCAGCGCCTCGGCGGTGCGGATGAAGTGCGGTCGCTCGTCGGCTATGTCGAGCGGCAGGGGGCCGGGTTGATGTCCTGACAGCCGGTGGATTTCGGCTTCGAGCGCGTCGGCATACAAGCCGCACTCGGCCAGCCACTGCGAAACCTCGTTGTCCGTGGCCGTGATGCCCAGCAGCAGGTGCTCGGTGGCCAGCGATAGGGGGCGCGGGTAGTCAGTCAGCCGTCGCCCGGCCGCGTCGAGGCATGCTGCCGATTGAGGGCCGTGAGAAGTTCGGTCGTCTTTTCGCGAAGCCGCGGATCTCGATGGCCTTCCGGCGGATGCAGGTCGGCGATCGGATTGGCAGCCCCCGGCCGGAGGATCGTGCCCTGGTGCTCCGCCGGCAAAAAAGCGGTTCGCCAGTTCTTCGGCCCATTCGGCGCGAAGCCCCGAT
>CAZPED010000429.1:0-4282 GCA_964585335.1 uncultured Planctomycetaceae bacterium
GCCACGAATTCGGGAATCAGCTGCGGTTCGTGCTGACCATCGCAATCGATCGTCACCAGCACGTCGTAACCGTGAGCCAGCGTGTAGTCGAAGGCCGAACGCAGCGCGGCGCCATAACCGCGATTGCGCGGATGCGTAAGCGTTTGCACGTCGCCGCGGGACGCCAGCAGCGCGGCGGTGCCATCGCTCGAGCCGTCGTCGACCACCAGCACGTTGGGACTGTAGCGCACCACCTGGTCCAACACTTCGTTGACGTGTCGGGCCTCGTTGTAAACCGGTAGCGCCGTGAGAAACTTGGGGCTGCCTGCCATATCGCGCTCGAAGAGAAGAGGAGTTCTGGGAGTGTCGTCAACCCGCGCGGGTCGTAACATTGTAGACGCTGGCTGGCCCGAGGCGAATTGGCCGGCACGCTGGCGCGCCGAATCGCGGCGGCTAGAGCCAGCGCAGAGGGTCCCTTTCTTGTTGACTGGCCCAGACTTGCAATGCCGGAAAGGCCTGCGCCAGCACGCCGGCCAGTTCTTCGACGGCAAACCGCTCGCTGGCAAAATGTCCGGCCAGCACGAGTGCCATGCCGAGCGATTCGGCCTCCAGGCAGGTATGAAACCGCACTTCGCCGGTCACCAGGCAGTCGCATCCGACGGCCTGGGCCGGCTGCAAGAACTCGCCGGCACTGCCGCAAGCCACGGCAACTTTTCCGACGGTGCGATCAAGAGCGCCCACGGCCTGCACGTGCTCGAGCGCGAGCAGCCGCTTGACCCGCTGACACAATTCGGGCAGCGACTCGGCGGCCGGCAGCGTGCCGTAGCGCCCGGCCCCCTGCCCCGGCTCGGCGCCGGGGACCAGCGGCTGCACGGCTTGCAGTTTGAGCCCTTGGGCCAGTCGCTGATTTATGCCTTGCTCGGCCGAGTCGAAAGCCGTGTGGGGGCTGAATACGGCCACGCCGGCGCCAATCAACGCCAGCAGCAACCGGCCCTCGCTCGATTCGCTCGTCAAACGCTTGAGCGGGCGGAACGGCATGGGATGGTGACTGACGATCAGATTTGCTCCGCGGTCGACCGCTTCGCGTGCGCTGTCGGGCGTGATTGTCAGACAGGTCATCAGCCGCTCGACCGGCTGGTTGAAGTCGCCCACCAGCAGGCCGACGTTGTCCCACGACTCGGCCAGCACCGGGGGCGCGAAGTCCGTCAGAAACTGGGCCACATCGGCTACAGAAACGTTCGCCATGCGCTGGCAATCCTCAAAGGCTCGTCCGGGCATTGGCCAACCGTCGCCTTCGGCCCGCAAGCCACTACAATCGACAGTCGCGACAGAATGCACGAAGCCCTTACATTCTGAACGGCGACGCGTAGAATCTCAACCAAGCTATCGACCGCCGCCGGCGCATCGCTCGATGCTCGCTCGGGGGGCGGTTACAACCGTAAGGATCGTCGAAACGTGCCCGCCGTAAAGGTCGCCATTCAGCTGGCTAGTCTGCGAATGCCGTTTCGCAAGGCGATCGTGGTCGCGGCGAAACTGGGCGTCAGCGGCGTCGAAATCGATGCTCGCGGAGAATTGCGCCCCGAGGCCATGTCTCAAACCGCGCTGCGCGAGGTGCGCCGCCTGCTGGAAGAACACAGTTTGCGGGTCGTGGCGGTTGGTTTTCGCACGCGGCGCGGTTACGACATGCCCGACGAGCTCGAGCGGCGCGTGAACGCCACGAAGGCGGCCATGAAGTTCGCCTCAGATCTGCGCGCGCCGGTGGTCGTCAATCAAATCGGCCACGCCGGCGGCGAGCCGAACGCCGCGGCCCACACGCTGCTGCGTCAGACGCTGACCGACCTGGCCGAGTACGGCCTGCGCGTGGGCGCACGCCTGGCCGCGCAAACGGGCACCGAAAGTGGCCCCGACCTGGCCCGTTTGCTGGCCGAGCTGCCGCCGCAAGGCATCGTGGCGGACTTCGATCCCGGCAACCTGATCATCCACGGTTTCTCGCCGCTCGAAGCTGTCGCGGCGATTGGCGCCAGCATTCAACACGTGCACGCGCGCGACGGCGTGCGCGATCTGGCCCGCGGCCGCGGCCTGGAAGTGCCATTGGGGCGCGGCTCGGCCGATTTTCCGGCGCTGCTGGGCGCGCTCGAAGAACGCGACTATCACGGTTACTTCACGGTCGCCAAAGAGGATGCCGACGACCCTGAGCACGAGCTCGGCCAGGCGATCCAGTATTTGAAAAATCTTTAGAGCCGCTGGCCGCTGACGCGCTTCGCGTTGGCCGCAGGCGCGCAGTAGAATACGCCGCGGCGAGGCAATCCGTCTTGATTCCTGTACGCACCCGAGGAGCCGTCATGATTCGCACTACTTGCGCCGCGCTGGTCTGCTTGAGCTTGTCGAGTTCCCCGCTCTGGGCCTGGCAGCCCAAGGATGCCGAAAAAGAAAAGCCCACGCCGAGCCAGGAGGAGTTGGAACGCCAGCTATCCGAAACGCTGAGCGGCGCCACGCTCGTCGGACGTTTCACCATCACCAGCGGCGATGATAATCTGCCGCTCAAAGAAGATCGCTACACGCTTGGCAAGGTCTACAAGCTGCCCAACGGCCTGTGGCAGTTCGAAACGCGCATCCAATACGGCGATCACGACGTCAAACTGCCCCTGGCGCTGCAGGTCAAATGGGCTGGCGACACGCCGGTGATTACCATGACCGACATCGCCGTGCCGACGCTCGGCACCTTCACGGCCCGGGTGCTGTTCTATCGCGATCAGTACGCCGGCACCTGGAGCGGCAAGGATCACGGCGGCCACTTGTTCGGCAAGATCGAAAAGGCCGGGGCCAAAAGCGCACCAGCAAAATAACTCGCGACGCGTTGCGGCCGTAGCTCGCAAAAGCGCGGTGGCCTGGTCACCGCTCCACGAGCGTGGCGCACTGCGCCGCCAGCGCAAGCGCCGCCGTCTCGATGCGCAAAATCCTGCGGCCCAGGCCGACCGTCGTCCAACCGGCGGCTTCGGCCGCGGCGAGCTCGTCGTCGGTAAAACCTCCCTCGGGTCCCACGGCCACCCAAAAGGCCCCCGGCGGCGCGGCGCCCAGCGTCTGTCCCGCGGCGTGCAGCGATTGCCCGCCGGGATGACCGATCCAACGGGCTCCGCCGGGCGGAGCCGAGGCAAGAAACTCGGCCCAGCCGGCCGGCTCGCCAATTTCGAGCAGCCGGTTACGGCCGCATTGTTTCGCCGCCTCGATCACCGCGCGCCGCAACTTGGTCAGCCCCGCCGCCGACTCGCGGGCATTGCCGCGGACCGTGAGCAGCGGCACGATTCGCGCTACGCCCAGCTCGACGCACTTCTCGACCAGCCAGCGCTGCCGGTCTCCCTTGGGTAGCGCCACGCCCAGCACGATCGGCACCGGCAACTCGCGATCGACCTGGCGCCGCTCGATAACCAGCAGTTCGATTTCCGCGCGGCCAACACGCTCGATGCGGGCCGTGAACTCAGCGCCGCTGCCGTCGAATAGCAGCACCTCGTCGCCGGCCTTGGCCCGCATTACGTGGGCCAAGTGATGTGCTTCGGAGCCCGCTAGCCGGGCTTGCGGCCCTGCGATGGGTGTATCGACGTAGTAGCGGTCGGTCATGCGAAACGGCTCGGGTACGAAGCGCAAAGCGAACCGGTCCAAGGCCGGTCGCATGCCAGCAGTCACAATGCCTTCAAGCTGTCGGGGGGATTTTACCGAAGATGACTACGGTGCGGTATCGGTCTGACCCGCGCTGGCAAGCCACGCACTTCCGGTGAGTCCAACGCTATGTATCAAGCCTACTGGGGCCTCGGCGAGTCGCCGTTTCGGGGCAATCTTGATTCACGGTATTTCCACCAGGGGCTGGCCCAGGAGGAAGCGCTTGCGCGATTGCACTTCCTGGTCGACGACCGCCGCTCGCTGGGCCTGCTGTTGGGCGAAGGGGGCAGCGGCCGCACCATGCTGCTCGAGACCTTTGCCCGCCAACTCGGCCGCATCAATCGCCAACACGCGCTGGTGAACCTGGTGGGCTTGCATGCTCACGAGTTTCTCTGGCTGTGCTGTGGCCCACTGGGCGTCGAAGTGTCGCCCCAGGCCAGCCACTTCAGTCTGACGCGGGCTTTGATCGATCATCTGGCGGCCAGCCGCTACCAGCAGATTTCGACTATTCTGCTGCTCGATGACGCCGATCTGGCCAGCCACGACGTGCTCGACCAGGTCGTGCGGCTGGCACAGCTCGAAACCACGCGCGACGCGCAATTGACCATCGTGTTGGCCGCCCAACCCGACCGCATTCACAAGCTGGGGA
>CAZPED010000430.1:0-4270 GCA_964585335.1 uncultured Planctomycetaceae bacterium
GATCCCGATTGGATGTTGACCGGCCTGCTGGTTCCGCTGCTGACCGTGGGCATTGGTCTGGTCGTCTACCTGGTGCGGCAGCTGCTCAACGCCACCGGCGTGGGACCGACACGGGTCGAGATTTCAGCCCACCCACTGGAGCCCGGCAGGCACTACGAAGTGTTCTTGTCGCAGGCCGGGCGGCTTTCGATGAAGTCGCTCGAATTGTGGCTGGCCTGCGATGAAAAGGCCACCTATCGTCAGGGAACTGACACCCGCACTGAAACCCGACGAGTGTTTGAACGCCGCTGCTTCGTCCGCGAGAAATTCGAGATACCGCAGGGCATTCCCTTCGAGAGCCGGTGTCAGATCGAGGTGCCCGAGGGGGCCATGCACTCGTTTCAAGCGGGACATAACGAAGTGGCCTGGAAACTGGTCGTCAAAGGCCGCGTGACCGGCTGGCCCGACTACGTTCGCGAGTTTCAAATCGTCGTCAGCCCCGCGCCGGCGGTCGTAGCGGCGCCGCTCGTGGTCAGGAATTACGGCTAGAGCGGCCGATTCACTCTGTAAGGTGGCTCATGGCAAGTTGCGCAGTGGGCTGGCTGCCCGGCGGATTACTGACCGGTATGTACGCGCTGTTTTTGGGCATGCTGTGGTACGACGCGCCGCGGTTGCCCGAGCGCGTGGCTTCGCACTTCGATGCCGCCGGAGTGGCCGACGGCTGGATGAGCCGTATAACGTACTTGATCGTAATGGCCGTCTTTGGGCTACTGTTTCCGCTATTTGTGCCGCTGCTGAGCTGGGCAGTGCGCGCGGCGCCGGCAAGCATGATCAACCTGCCGCACCGCGACTATTGGTTGGCTCGCGAGCACCGCGGGGCAACCAATGCCTTCTTGTTCCGCCACGCGCTGTGGCTGGCCAGCTTGCAGATGGGGCTCGTCATCGTAATCCATCGATTGACGCTCAACGCCAATCGCCAGGACCCGCCCCACTTGTCGAATCTGGTTTGGGCCGTTCTGGGCGTTTTCTTGGCATCGACCGTGGTTTGGGGCTGGCAATTCGTGCATCATTTTCGCCAGCCACCGGCCGCGGCAGTGCCCGACGCCTGAAGGCGGACAGGTGGTCCGAGGTGCCCGACAGCTCCATTCGTGCTAGAATGCCGGCTCGGTCGGACCTGCCCCTCGGAGAGTTCCGGCCGACAGCCAGGGCGGGAACTTTCCTCGCACTTGCTGACGCACGCTCGCCCCCACGTGGTATACATGAGCTCTCCCCGTATTCGACTCACGCTCGACGATCATTCCCGCACCTATCAGCCGGGCGAAGTGCTGGCGGGCTCGTGCTGGATCGAAGGTCCCCAGGCCGGCGAGGCACGCGCGCTCGAAGTCTCCGTGCTCTGGCATACCGAGGGCAAGGGGGATGAGGATCTGTCGGTGCATTTTTTCAAGCGCGTCGAGGCCGACCAGGCCAATGACGTGCGACAGCCGCAGGCCTTCAGCACCCGGCTGCCCAACAGCCCGTTGAGTTACGTCGGCCTGATCGTGAAAATCTGCTGGTGCGTGCGGGTGCGGGTCTTCCTGCCGCGCGGCAAAGAGGTGTCGCTGGAAGTGCCGTTTCAGTTGGGGGCTGTTCCCAAGCCAGACCTATTGCTCGCCTCGACATGAGCTCGCGCGAACTGACTGCCACGACGAACCCGTTCTCGACGCGATACGTCCGGCCCGGGGCATTGCGGTTCCTGTTCGAACCGGGCATTCAGCCTGAATCGCTGGTGGCGCGCCTGGCAGCCCGCGGCTGGCGAGGCCAGATTCTCGGCCCACATGGGTCGGGCAAATCGACCCTGTTGGCCGCGCTGCGAACGCCCCTGGCTCGCGCCGGGCAGCGACTCTGCGAATTTGCCCTGCACGACCGGCAACGACGGCTACCGTTCGAATGGTTGCGCCTGGCGTCCGCGCAGCGGGCAACCTTGATCGTGATCGACGGTTTCGAACAACTCAATGCCTGGAACCGGCTGCTCGTGCGGTGGCACTGCCGGCGGAGTGGACGCGGATTGCTGGTAACCACGCATCGCGACCTGGGGCTGCCGACGCTGTACGAGACTCGCACGAGCGTGCACCTGGCTCAGTGCCTGGCGGCCGAGCTGCTCTCGGCGCAACAGGGGGCATTGCCCAACGAGGTCATCGCCCAGTGCTTCGCCGCGGCTCGCGGCGACATGCGCGAAACGTTATTCGCGCTGTACGATCGATTCGAGTCCCAGAGGTCGGCTGCGGCGCAGGAACCTCGCGCATGAAACGAGTCTTGGCGGTTGTCGTCCTGCTGGTCTGCCAGAGGGGCGTGCTTGCGGCGGACGTCGGCCAGCCGCCGGCAGTGGTCGCGCCCCGCGCGTTTTCTCTCGATCAGCTTGCCGAGCCCGAGGCGGTATTCTGGCCCGCCTACTTCTGGTTCTGGAACGGTCCGCTCGACGACGCGGTGCTGAATCGGCAGCTGGCCGACATGCGCGCTCACGACGCCCGGGGCGTTTGCGTCGTGCCGATGCCGCGCGAGTTTCGCCCCGACACGACGGCCAACCAGCTCGACGTCGAATACCTGTCAAACGACTTTTTCGCGCACGTAAAGGCCGCGGTCAAGCAGGCCGAGCGGCTGGGAATGCACTATTGGTTGTACGACGAAGGGGGCTGGCCGTCCGGTCAGGCAACCGGCCGAGTGGTTCGCGCCCGGCCCGATCTGGCGGCGCAAGTAATGCACCGCGACGCCGCAGGGCATTGGTCGCTGGCCCGCAATGCGGGACGTCCTGATTTGCTCAATCCGCATTCGACGGCCACGTTTGTCGAGCTGACGCACGAACGTTACAGGGCTGCCGTCGGCGGGCATTTTGGCAAGACAATCAAGTTGGTCTTTACCGACGAGCCCGCGGTCGAAAGCGTGGCGCCCGGCAGGCAGATTCCTTGGACGGCCGGTGCTGATGAGTTGTTTCGGGAGCGCTGTGGTTACGATATCGTGGGGCGGCTCGAAGCCTTTCGCAACGCGCCCTCCGAGCAGCTGGGCACGCAAGACGAACAAACGCGCATCGACTACTTCGATTTCTGGTCGGACCGGTTCCGGCAGAGTTACTTCGAGCCGCTCCGCCGCTGGTCGCGCGCCAGCGGGCTGGCCCATGGTGGTCACTTGGGAGGCGAAGACGAGACGATTGGCGCGGCCCGGTATGGGTTTGGCCATTTGCTCAGGCAGTTTCGCGCCATGGACGTGCCGGGGGTCGACATCATTTGGCGGCAGGTCTTTCCCGGGCAGCCCAACCACCATTTCCCCAAGTTCGCTTCGTCCGCGGCCCGGCAGAACGGTACGGCGCTGGCGCTTTCTGAGTCGTTTTGCGTCTACGGCAACGGCCTGACGCCCGCCCAGATGAAGTGGCTGATCGACTATCAGTACGTGCGTGGCCTGAACGTGCTGGTGCCCGGCTGCTATCCGTTGAGCACTCGCGACCACTTGATGGCCGGTGAACGTCCGCATTTCGGTCCTATCGATCCGCTCTGGGATTTTCTGCCCGACTTGCACCGCTACACGGCACGTCTGGGCTACTTGATGGCCTGCGGGCAGGCCACCATCGACACGGCCTTGTATCTGCCGGTTCGCGATATCTGGGCCGCCTGCGGACAGTGCCCGGCCGCGCGCAATCACGATGCACTGGCGAGCGCCTTGGCCAGCAGACAAATCGACTACGACGTTATCGACGATGACCTGCTCTCCGATCCAGCGACACGCACCGCGGGCAATCGACTGTCGGCCGGCCCGGTGAGTTATCGCACGATCGTGGTGGGCGAAAACCGCTGGATGGCGCCCGCCAGCAAGCAAAAACTGGCCGACTTCGAGGTCGGCGGTGGCCGCGTGTTGCGCTTAGATGCCAGCGAGCAAAGTCCGGCGAGGTTATCCGGTGTGGCGCCCACCGTGGGACTGCAACCGGCGACGGGAGACCTCCGCGCCGCCAGACGGTTTTGGCCGGGGGGCTCGCTCGTCTTTCTGTTCAACGAGGGACGTGACGACTACGAGGGCCAAGCAACGTTCCGCGGTGATCACCAGCCCGTGGAGTTGAATCCCGCGACCGGCGCTCTAACCCGATGCCCGGGCAGCACGGATGCCGAGGGCGTGACCAAGGTGCCCGTTCGCCTGGCAGCCGGCCAGTCGCTGGTGCTGGTGAGCACGGCGGGAACGTCCAAGGCGGCTGCCGCCAGCACCCGCCGCGAGGCCGCGCAGGTGCTCGACGATGCTGGGTGGACTGCCCGCGTCGCCGTGCGGCACGCCA
>CAZPED010000431.1:0-4258 GCA_964585335.1 uncultured Planctomycetaceae bacterium
CCGACCGCACCATGGCGGCTCGCGATTCGCCGCTCAGCCGCAACTGCAAGCCGTTACCAGCTCCTTCGCCGCCGGCGATGCCCATCGTGGCGTCGGGATCGGCGCCGCCGCCAACCAGCTTGGGCTGCAAGTCGCCTTCGCCCAGGTTGGCCGTGATCGGCCCAATGGCATCGCTCAGCGCTGCCGCCGACGGCAGGTTGCTCTGCTCCTGGGGCGACAGCGCTTCGCTCGTGTCGAGGTCGGCCGGCAACTCCATCAGCTCGCTTTGCAAATCGTCGCCGCCAGAGCCGGCCTCGTCGCTGGTCGACACCACCAGCGAAGGCGGAGCGTCTGGCAACTGCCTGGTGGTGGTCAGCAGCGCCAACATCAACACGAGTAGTAAGTGTACGACGGTGCTGGTCATCCAGCTGGGCACTTGTTCGAGCCAGTGGACGTCGTCGTCGAGGTCGATTTCGGTGTCGATGTCGACGGGCTGATCGGCCGCCACCGCGGCGGCTACCGGCGCTGCGATCGGCCCCTTGGCGGGCAGCACGATTTCCGTGGGCTCTGGCGGGAGCGACGCCACCGGAGGCGTCAGCGCGCCAGGCGGCCAGGCCGGATCGGCAAACGGGCTGTTCACCTCAACGGGCGCGTCATGGGCAGCGCTCGCGCGGACGGCCTCGTCGGCGGCGGGCGAGCGGTCTGTCATAACTTTCGACCCCACGACGCGCAAACACTCCACCCGGCCGTCGAGCTGCCGCTCGCGTGTCCCGGCTCCGTGCTGCTCTAGTTGCCTCTTTGCATCCGTTTTTGACGCCAGCTGCCCCCCGCGGGGCACGGGCGACGCAAGATGTGATCCGTCATTCCAGTCTAAGCGATGGGCCCGGAATTGAGTATCTTTTGGCCCGCAGGCCCGACCGACCGTGGGACGCCGAGAAAAAGGCCCGCTTTTTCGCGGCCGGGCGAGCGTTTTGCCTCTGCGCGAGCCGGGCCAAGCGGGGCTTTGGGCGGCGGAAAACGGCCACTACACCCGGCAAAATCGGCCCTGGCCAGAACTAGCCCAATCGTTGTACAATCAGGGGCTTGCCACGCCGCACCGGCTGTTGGCTCCACGGGTTTGTGCGATCAATCAGGAAGACTGGCCATGGCCAAGAGCAAGAAAAAAGTCGAAACCGTGTTTCTCGTCTGCGAAGAGACGGGCGACTACAACTACACGTTGCGCCGTAAGTCGGGTGGGGAAAAGCTGAAGCTCAAGAAGTACAGCCCGCGGCTGCGCAAGCACACGCTGCACGTCGAAAAGAAGAAGTAGCTCGCCGCGCTGGTCAGGCCTCGCGGCGCTGCCGCGGCCGACCGCAGGCCAGTGGTGGAAAGAGCGGCCAAGTCGCGCCCCACTGGTGCTTGCCGACTAACACGCGGCGCTCGATCTTGCCGCGACACCTTCGCTCGGGACTGGTCAGGGACGATATGGCCAAACGCTGGCGAATCCAGACGCATGACACGGCTCGCGTCATGGATCTTGAGCGAGCGGCCGCGGTGCCCGCCGTCGTGGCGCAAATGCTCGCCTGCCGGGGCATCTACGACCCCCGCGTCGCGCGCGAGTTTCTCGACCCCAAGCTCAATAACCTTCGCGATCCCGAGGAACTGCCCGGACTAGCCGCCGCGGCCGACCGCGTGATGGCCGCCGTGGTCGCGGGGCGCAAGATCATCATCTATGGCGACTACGACGTCGACGGCATGAGCGCCACGTCGTTGTTGTATCTGTGTCTGAAGCTGCTGGGTGCCGACGTCGGCTACTACGTGCCCCACCGCCTCGACGAAGGCTACGGCCTCAACACCGAGTCGCTGCGCACGCTGGCCGAGCGCGGCGCCAAACAAATCATCACCGTCGATTGCGGCGTGGCCAGCTGCCGCGAAGCCGAAGTGGCCGCTGAGCTGGGCTTGGAACTGGTCATTACCGATCACCATCAGATGGCCGACGAGCTGCCCCGTGCCGCGGCCATCGTGCATCCCGCGCTGCCCGGCTCCAACTATCCGTTCGCCGGACTGTGCGGGGCCGGCGTGGCTTTCAAGCTGGCCTGGGCACTCTGCCAGCGGGCCAACAACGCCAAGAAAGTCAGCGAGCCCATGCGGCTGTTCCTGATGCAAGCCATCGGGCTGGTCGCCCTGGGAACCGTGGCCGACGTGGTGCCGCTGGTCGACGAAAACCGCGTGCTCGTGCGCCACGGGCTGAAAAGCCTGCGCGAGCGTCCGGGACTGGGCGTCGCCGCGCTGCTTAAGCTGACCGGGGCGATCGAATCGCCCGAACTGTCGAGCGAAGACATCAGCTTCAAGCTCGCCCCCCGGCTCAACGCGGCCGGCCGGCTCGGCCAGGCCACGCTGGGCATCGAACTGCTCACCACCGACTCGGCCGAGCGAGCCGAGGCGCTGGCCGCCTACTTGCACGAGTTGAACGGCAGCCGCGAGAGCATCGAACGGAGCATTTACCTGGCCGCCCACAAACAGGCCCTCGAGCAATTCGATCCCGAGAACGACCCGGCCTTGGTGCTGGCCGACCGTGGTTGGCACGCCGGCGTCATCGGCATCGTCGCCGCGCGGCTGGCCGAGAAGTTTCATCGTCCGGTGGTGCTCGTCGGGTTCGATTCGCTGGGGTTGAAGCCCGGCATCGGCTCGGCGCGCAGCGCCGGGGGCGTCAACCTGCACGGCGCGCTGGCCGCATGTAGCGAGCACCTGGTCAGCCACGGCGGGCACGCGGCCGCGGCGGGGCTGAAGATCGAGGAAGCCCGGCTCGAAGCTTTCCGCGAGCAGTTTTGCGAGCAAGTGGCCGGCGAATTTGCCACCGGTCAAACCGTGGCCGAACTGCGGATCGACGCCGAAGTGCCCTTTAGCGCCCTGACGGCCAAGGCCGTAAGCGACCTGGAGAGATTGGCCCCCTTCGGACACGCCAATCCCCGCCCGATGCTCTGTGCCACGGGCGTGACGCTTTGCGAGCCGCCCAAGCGCATCGGCGGCGGCCAGCGGCATTTGTCGCTTCGACTTGACCAGCACGGCGTACAATTCAGAGCCGTGGCCTTTGGCGGCGGCGACTGGGCCGACGAGCTGTCGGCACATAGCGGACCGATCGCCGTGGCCTTTCAGCCGTTCATCAACCAGTTTCGCGGCCGCCGCAACGTCGAGCTGCAAGTGTGCGACTGGCAAACCGCGGCCGAAGCGGCCCGCCGCGAAGTGTGCGCGTAAGCGTTTCATGACGCCGTCGCTTACGCTGGGGGCATCATCCACAACCGGTCTGCGCGCTTGGTCGCGCCTCGAGTCATGTCCGACGATCAAGTCCAATGGCCAGCCTGGCACGCGATGGTCGAGCTGCTCATCAAACGCGGCATTCGTTCGCCCCGCGTGCTCGAAGCCCTGCAGCACGTGCCGCGACACCAGTTCGTGCCGCCGGCAGTCGCCCATCTGGCCTATGCCGACCGGGCCGTGCCGATTGGCTGCGAACAAACGATCAGCCAGCCGTACATCGTAGCGCTAATGACTGAGGCCCTCGACCTGACGGGCAGTGAGCACGTGCTCGAAATCGGCACCGGCAGTGGCTACCAGACGGCCGTGCTGGCCGAGCTGGCCCACGACGTGGTCAGCATCGAACGCCATGAGGAGCTGTCGCGCCGCGCGGCGGCCGCGCTCAAACAGTGCGGCTACGCCAATGCGCGGCTGATCGTGGGCGACGGCACGCAGGGCTGCGCCGAGCTTGCCCCTTACGACCGCATTCTGGTGGCGGCCGCCGCCCGCCGGGTGCCCCCCGCGCTAGCCGAGCAACTGGCCGAAGGGGGCCTGCTGGTGATTCCCGTCGGCGGCAGCGACAGCCAGGTGCTGCAAGCCTACACCAAGCAAGCCGGCCAACTCGTGCCCCGGCCGCTTTCCGGCTGCCGCTTCGTGCCGCTGGTGGGCGCCCAGGAGGAACAGGACGAGCAGGCCTGAGAGTCGCGGTGCGAACGAACCGCCCAGATTATGTGTCGTAAAACAAGCGGGCGGCTGCGGTACGCTCGCGACCGGCGAAGTGCGGCGGCTTGGCGGCGGGAGTGCTGGCATGGTCGCCCGCGCGAGCCGGCTACCGTCGCGCGGTTAAGGTTGCGCGAGAGGGCGAGATTTTGGGCGTGAAAATGGGCCGAAAGCCCGGCGAAACCGGCGTTGACCCCCGCCCTCGACCCGGTAGAATACGTAACTTCACGCACACGGGGCGTAGCTCAGCCTGGCTAGAGCGCTGCGTTCGGGACGCAGAGGTCGCATG
>CAZPED010000432.1:0-4256 GCA_964585335.1 uncultured Planctomycetaceae bacterium
CCACGAGCACCACGCGGCCATCTTCGGCCTGGATGAGCAGCAGATCGTCGACCAGCATCAATTGGCCGTGACCATAACGGCCTCGTTTCCATTTTCGCTTGCCGTCGGCCAGCGACACGCATTCCAGAATGCCGTCGTCGAGACCATAGGCGTGGCCGCCGTAAACCACTGGGCTGCTGAACTTGGTTTGCAACGTTCGTTGTTGCCAACGCGGCGTCACGGTCCAGCGGCCATCAGTCCGGGCAAGTTGGAGCAATGCACACCCGGTGCCGTAGTTGGCCGAGAGCAACAGTTGGTTGCCGGACACAGGATAAGGCTGCGAACAGTTGGTCTCTTGAGGATTGCTCCACTCGCTGGACCACAGCAGCTCGCCGGTCGCGGGGTCGTGCCCTACCACATTCTTGGGCGTGACCATTACTACCTGGCGCGTGCCGCACAGTTTGACCAGTTGAGGCGAGGCGTACGAGGCCCGGTCGTTGCCGGCGTTCCACCGCCGAGCGCCGGTGTTGCGATCGTAGGCCGCGATGCAATGGCCCGAGGTGCCACCGGCACACACGATCACCAGGTCATCGACCACGAGCGGCGAGCCTGCCATGCCATGAGGTGGAGCCTCGGCGCCGTTGTCGGCAACGATGTTCACTTGCCAAAGCGGCTGACCTGTCGCGCGGTCGAGCACGTTCAAGAGCCCCGTCGCTCCCAGGGCGAACACTTGCTGGCCATCGATCGTCGGCGTGGCTCTTGGGCCGTCTCCGGTGCTGGGAAACTGGTAGTGCGCCTGGTCGGTGTGTGCCCAGACCTCGCCGCCCGTGGCACGGTCATAAGCGACGACGCACTCCTGCTCGCCGCGTTGCTCCTGGGTAAACACCCGAGGGCCAACCACGGCCAGCGCGCCCCAGCCGGCTCCCACCGGGCGGCGCCAACGTTCGACGGGCGGGGTGGCCTGCCAATCGTGTTCCAGGTGCAGGCCCGACGACGTGCCCAGGCCATCGGCGCCGCGAAACCGGGGGTAGTCCTCTGCCGGATCGATTTCGCCTGCGGTCGTTTCGATGGCCTCGGCAGTCAGCGGCGTGGCCGCCGCGCTGAAGGTGCCAGATTGCCAGCGCCAGGCATACCGCGGCAGTGCGGCGCCGTCGATGCCCTCGACCCGCACGACCGCCGGAAAGACACCGGCCCAAGCCACCGCGCCTAGAAGCAACATGGCCCGGGCCTTGGGGCCGATCGGCGCCAGCCAAGCTAGCCAGAGCCACAACAGCCCCAGGCTGCCCACGGCATACAATGAGGCCAGCCAAACTTCCCGCGCAAAGGGCGAGCACAAAGCCAGCCAAGTCGCGGCGGCCAGCAGTAGCCAGCTGAAATGCGTTATCAGTAGTGGCCGCCCGGTGACACGGCTGCTCGGCCAGCGGCGTCGCTGCCACCAGGCGAGCATGCTGGTCGAAATCAAGCCGATGGCGAGCGTGCCGCCTGGCAGGCGAATGGCCGGGTGTGGGCCAAACGTCATGCCCACGCTGATCACCCAGAACCACGAGTACAAGATTGCCGCTGACAAGGCCGCGATCAGCAACCCCAACAGCCACGTGGTCCAGGCCGCTGGTCCGGCTGCGAGCGGCGAACTTTGGGCGTGCGGTTCCAAGCCAAGGCTCTACGTGAACAGCGGGCGGTCTAAGCGAGGCGCTGGTACTTGGACACCCCCGGCTTCAAGGGGGCGGCCACGACTGTCCCCATCTTATCCCGTTGTTCGCCCCTAGGGGCGACATCTTGGCCACGAATCGAGCTGTCAGCCGGGTTCCCGACTACCAACGATATTCGAAGCCGGTCGTGACACCTTGCACCCAGAAGGGCGTATCGTTGAAGGTGAACGACGGCTGGGCAACGCCGTCGAGGGTGCCGCCGCCGATCTGCGTCGGGTTCACGTTTGTGTTGATCGCCGATCCCGACCGCTGGACCCGATTGGTGTAGATGAACGTGTAGCCGAGCGTGGCTCGCAAGTTCCTCGTGATGTCCCACCGCAGGTTCACGTTGCCTTCGGGCAGGATAGCAAACACGTTTCGAGTGTAAGTGCCAATGTTCGTCGGCTGGGCGAGCAGGCCGCCGGGGCCGGTCGTCGTGGTGCCCAGCGTGCTGATCGCATAGTTGCCGTTGATGTACATCACCTCGTGGTTGTTGCCGAAAGCCACCTTGGTGATCAATTCGCAGGAGAGCGGCCCCCAGTATTTTTGGGCCTTAATACCCAGTTCACCGCCGTTGAAGATGTTCTTGGCGCTGAAGGTGTCTTGGAAGTTGAAGTTGATGGGGGCGGCAAAACCGCTGGTCGGCGTATAGTACGACGAGTCGTCGATGATCACGCTGTCGTCGACTCGGAAGAACCGGTAGCCGAGCAACAGGTCGAGCCGGCACTGGCTCGTGAAGTCGATCCACACCAGCTTTCGCAGCAGGGCCCCGGCGCTCTGGATGTTGCTGGTCGTCTTGATGTTAATGGTGCCGTCCAGCGGGCCTTGCGATTGGTTCAAGGTGAAATCCGGGAACGCGACGATCGAGGCGTCGTTCGTCGGCTCGCTATGCGAGGGGCCCACGTTGACGAATGGCCGGGCCAGAATCCGGTCGGTCGGCTGGGTGCCGTCGCTGAATACCGACGTGGCGTTGAAGTACGTGTGCTCGGGGGTCAGCGTGAAATACTGACCTTCGACCCCCAGGAACTCGCCGTCGATCAGCCAGTAGCCCAAGTTGATGCGGCCGCCGCTCCGCTGGCCCAGGTCGACCCGGTCGCCGCCGAACAGAATCGACGTCGTGGCGCTTTCGGGCAGCACGCCGGCTTGCGACTGCGGGGTCCCCAGCGGACTGGTCGTGACCAGCGGGGGGAGTTGATTGCCCTTGGCCCACATGGACATATAGTCGAGCTGGAAATACACGCGGTGATGAGCGTGCACGTCTTCCCAGAGGTCGGTTCCCACGCAGGGGTGCCCCAGGAGGCCGCAGCCCAGACCGCCGCCGGCGTTGGGATCGCAGTTTTCGCCGTTGGGATCGCAGCCTTCCTCGTAGCCTTGGCCATCGGTGGCCACGGCGCCTTCGGCCAGCTCCGAGGCCAGGGCATCGGGATTAGGGGCCGAGGGGGGCTCGGGCATTGTCGCCGCCTCGTCGCTCACCCAGGCCGCGGCCGAACTGGGGGCCGACAATTGCGGCCCGCTGCTGGCCTCTCGGGCAGGCGTGCGGCTGGAGCTGCTGGCACTGGGCTTGGCCGACGGTAATTTGAAGCTGGGCGGCTGGCCCCAGCACAGCAGAGCCGAGCTCAACAGCGTGGCGATAGCGATAGCAAGTCTGGCGGCGAATCTCACGATCGTTCCCCCTGGTTCTCTCTGTCGGTGGCGCATGTAGCGGATGTAGCGCTTACGACCATGTGTATCGATTCGACCGATTGCGCGGATAATTCCAGACAATCCGGAAAAATTGGCACTTGCGGTACAACCGCTGGCCTTCGTGCATAGTTCCTATCCTCCGCGCAATGCGCATTTCAGAGGCCGCCACCGCGACAAAGCGAGCGCTAGCAGGGGGGAATTCGTTTGGCGAGCCGTGCGGTGTGCGGTAAATTAAGAGTTCTGAGGGACTTTTTCTTGCGTTAAGGAGACGCGTCTCTCGGCAAGTCCGATCCCTAGCATCTGAACAAGGAGCAGTCAGTGGCCAAAGACATCGAAATCGAAGAACCCAAGGCGGCTGCTAGCACCCCCGCGGCCGAGGCCGCGCGACAGCAGGTTTCCGTCGACGCTTCGAAGGCCCACGCCGCCTACGCCAACTTTTGCCGCGTCACCGGCACGCCGGAAGAACTGATCATCGACTTCGGCCTGAACACGCAGCCCATGGGCGTGCCCAGCGAGCCGATCGAGATCAGCGAGCGGATCGTGATGAACTACTACACCGCCAAGCGAATGATGGCCGCTCTGCAGATGTCGCTGCAGCGCCATGAAGCGGCCTTTGGCGTGCTCGAGACCGACGTGCAAAAACGCGTGATGCCCGGCGTCATGCGGCAAGCCGGCGCCCCGCAGCGCTAGGGTCTTGGCCCAGGGCGTTGCCGGTTCGGCGGCGCGGGGGGCACAGCGCGCGATTGCCGCGACTGACCAGTCGGTCGGAACGCGGCGAGCGCCGCGGCGAAGAATCGGTACGACGCTCAACGGCGTCTCGCCCCCGGGTCAAAGCGGCCGGGGTCGCCAGAAATCGAACGACGGAAACGTCTTCCAATCATCATAAACCGCCTCATCGCCGGGGCG
>CAZPED010000433.1:0-4256 GCA_964585335.1 uncultured Planctomycetaceae bacterium
CGCCGGCGCCCGCACGCGCTTGGCTGCGCATTCACGACATGTCGGGGACGGTCCGACTGGAATTGGAGCTGGCTGGCGATGAAAATGAGCGGGCCTATCGTCGGCGTCGGGGCGTCGAATGGCCGGCGCGGCTGCGAGTGCTGACAACATCGCCCGAGGCCGCCCCCGTCTGGCTGAATTGGCGCTGACTATCCCGCGAACACATTGACGCACCAGAGAGCTTTCCAGATGCGCAGAATTGTCGTTTTGGCCGGGCTGGCCGTGGTGTTTCTGTCCGGAGCCGCCTGGGCGGCGCCAAAGAACGTGGTGCTGGTCGTGGCCGACGATTTGGGGCTCGATCTGGGTTGCTACGGCAATCGCGCCATCAAAACGCCCCACCTCGACGCGCTAGCCGCCGACGCCACGCTGTTTACTCACGCCTTTTGCACCACGGCCAGTTGCAGCCCCAGCCGCTCGGTCATTCTCACCGGCTTGTTCAACCACGCCAACGGCCAATATGGCTTGCAGCACGGGCCGCACCACTTCAGCACGCTCGATCGCGTGCGCTCGCTGCCGGCGCGGCTGGCCAAGGCCAACTATCGCACGGCCCGCATCGGCAAGTTTCACGTCGCCCCCGACGAAGTGTATCCGTTCGAAATCGTCCTTGAGGGCAATGCTCGCAATGGCGTGCAAATGGCCGAGCGCTGCCGAGAAGTGGTTGCGGCCAACGACCCCCGGCCGTTCTTTTTGTACTACTGCACCACCGATCCGCACCGCAGCGGCGCCAAGGGCCCCGCGCCTTACGAGCCGAATCGCTTTGGCAACGAGGGCAACCATGCGGGCGTCGCGGAAGTGAGCTACTCGCCCAGCGAAGTAATCGTTCCGCCCTTTCTGCCCGACACACCCACGTGCCGCGCCGAACTGGCCGAGTACTATCGCTCGGTCTCGCGGTTCGACGCCGGCGTGGGTCGCCTGATCCAGGTGCTCAAGGACGCGGGCCACTGGGACGACACGCTCTTCGTGTTTGTTTCCGACAACGGCATACCCTTTCCCGGCGCCAAGACCACGACCTACGACCCCGGGCTGCGTCTTCCCTGCCTGGTGCGCAATCCGTTGCAATCAAAGCGGGGCGTGCGATCGAGCGCAATGATCTCGTGGGTCGACCTGGCCCCTACGATTCTCGATTTCGCCGGCGCGGCCGACCAAGGGCCCAAGCTGCACGGCCGTTCTTTCCTGGCCACGCTCGAACACGCCAACCCGCCGGGCTGGGACGAGATTCACGCTTCGCACACGTTTCACGAAGTGACGATGTACTACCCCATGCGCGTCGTGCGCAATCGCCAGTTTAAGTTGATTTGGAACCTGGCCCACCCGCTCCCCTTCCCGTTCGCGTCCGACCTGTGGGAGTCGGCCACCTGGCAAGAGGCGCTAAGGGCGGGGCCGCAATCGCGCTATGGCCAGCGCACCGTGGCGGCCTATTGCCAGCGTCCCCAGTTCGAGCTCTACGACGTGGAGCACGATGCCGACGAAACTCGCAACCTGGCCGACGATCCGGCCCATGCGGCCACGCTTGCCGCGCTCAAAGCCAACTTGAAGCAGTTCCAGGAGCAAACCGGCGATCCCTGGCTGCTCAAGTGGGAACGCGAGTAAACCGGGCGATCCCGCAAAAGGCGATCGCACACCGCCGATTAGCTGAAGAACACCCGCGCCGCGGTCAGCTCCAGCAGCCATTGCCTGTCGAGCGGCGAAATGAAGTTCAACCGGCTGCGCACCAGCTCGATCGAATCGCGATACGTGTGGCCCGCCTGCACCTGGTAGGGGCAGTCCGTCGCCCACATCAGCCGCTCGCGCCCGAAGGCTTTGAGCAGCCGCTCGATCATCGGCCCGAGGTCCGTGTAGGGGGCTCGCTTCTTGCCGAGGGCGTAAAACGCCGACACCTTCACGTAGGTGTTGGCATGCCGCGCCAGGCGGCACAAGGCTTCCACGTCGCCGTCGCGCACCACGCCGTCGATGCCGATCCGGGCGAAGTGGTCGATCACCACCGGCGTGGCCGGATGCCGCTCGCACATCCGGTCGATTGGCCCCAGCGCCTCGGGATTCACCAGCGCGCACATCGCCAGGTTCTGCTCGGCCCCCTGCTTCCACATCGCTTCCATGGCCGGCGAGAACAGCCAGCTGTCGACGCCGCGTTGCTGCGGGTGGATGCGAAACCCGCGCACGCCTTTCCGCTTCAGCTCGCGCATCGTCTCGGGCACTCCCGCCGCGTGCTCGTCAATGACCGCCACGCCCGAGAACACGCCCGGATAATCGCGAATCGCATCGAGCATGTAGCGATTGTCGAAGCCGTAGAAGCTCATCTGAATGAGCACCACGCGTCCGACGCCGGCCGGCCGAGCCTCGGCCAAGAGCTGCTCGGGGGTAAAGCTGGGGGGCTGCATGTCGGCCAGCGTAAAGCCAGCGGCCAGCGGATAGCGCCGCACGTCGGGAGTCCAAATGTGTACGTGCGCGTCGATTGCGCCAGCGGGCGGTGCTCCCTTGGGACTCGACTCCGCGGCAGCGGCAACGTCGGCCCCGGCGGACAGCAGTGTGCCGCCGAGCACGGCAGCGGCCGATTGCTTGACCATCGCGCGGCGCGAGAGCGAGCGAGTCGAGGTAACCTGCTGATCCAATGCCTTCATGGTCGGCTCTCCCTCCAGGCTGTCGCGTGGTGCAATTGGCAACGGCGTTGTACTGCGCCCGCGCACGCCCTGCAAGCAATCGCTCCCTAAGTCCCCAAAAACAAAGCCGGCCGATCGCGCCCTGGAGCACGATCGGCCGGTTAGTCATTCAACGTGACGAGTGGCAGCCGGCTAGATGCTCAGGTTAGCCAGGTACTCGTCCAGCTGCCGCCGCTTCTGGTCCTCGTCCTGGGTCAACTTCGAGATCTGCTCGCGCATCTTCTCGACTTGGTCTTCCTGCGTGCTGAACTTCTGCACGTAGCGCTTATACAGGTCGGTGTTGCGGTCGAGCTGGCCCATGTTCTGCCGGATGCGGTTTTGCTCTTCGCTGACCGCTTGAATCTGCTGCTGAAGCCGCTGTCGCTCGGTGGCCACTTGCTGGAGCGCCAACCGGCGTTTGACGACTTCCTGCAGCGCTCCCTTGACCGCCGGGCTGATCTCTTTTTGGTGCAGGTAGTAGGCAATCGTGTTGTCGTCCACGTTGGTGAGCGCCAGCACCTGGTCGGCCACTTGCTCTTCCTCGACCGTCAGCGTCGCCGGCTTGCCCGGCTCGGCCTGCACGGCAAAGCGGTACATGTCCCGAGTCTTCTCGGTCGGCTCCTTGGGCGTGACCAGCTTCCAAGCCGGCTCGTAGGGCATCTCGATGAGCACGGTCTTCGCCTTCGAGTCGGAGTTCTTCACCGTGTACTTGTGCGTGCGGGTGAACTTGCGGGTGATCTCCATCGTGCCTTTGCGAATCTTGACGCTTAGCAGTTGCTCGGGATGACCCTGGGTTTCGGGGGCCACCTCGGTCTTCAAATCGAGAGCATAGCTGATCAACCGCTCGGCGTTCGGCGGCAGGTCCTCGATCTTGGCATCGCCGGCATACGCGCCGCCGTCGAACACGGTGATCGGCCCCTGCATCAGGTGCAAGTCGGTCGAATTGGTCAGCCGCAAGCCGCTCAGCGGGTGCTTGGGCTGCACGGCCTGGTTGTAGATCGACAGCTTCTCGCCCTTTACCGAGTCGTTGACGATCGGCAGCATCGCCGACTTTTGCCGCGCCAGCGTCACCGGCGTGCCGATCTGATACTGGAACAGCTCGCCCACTTCGCCGCCGGCAGCCGCCTGTACCGATTCACCCGCTGCGAGGCCGAAATACATGGGCTCAGCCGCCGCCGGAGGCGCCGCGGGCGCCGGCATGTCGGCCGCGCCCTCGGCAGGCGCGCCCCCACCCATGCCGCCCATTCCGCCGCCCATGCCCCCAACTTTGCCCCGGGCGCTGCGCGATTTTGCGATCAGATTCTTCTGGTCGGCCAGTTGGCCGAAGCGTTTTTCGGCATCGGCCATGTCCTGGCCGTAGGTCTGAGCCCGCAGCGCCGCGTACAGATTCATCCGCTCGAGCGGGCGCTGGGCATACAGCGGTTCGTACAAATCCATGCGGAAGGAAATCGGCCGGCCGCTGACGAGCGTCAGCGTCACGTTTTCCCAGTCCCCTTCGGTCGTGTTTTCGACGATCGCCCAGCCTTGCAGCAGCGGCGCTTTTTTGTCGTCGAGCACCAGCCGATAGCTGGTCTTCCAGAC
>CAZPED010000434.1:0-4240 GCA_964585335.1 uncultured Planctomycetaceae bacterium
GACCTTGAACTTCCGGAGCATGTGCTCGTAAGGCACCTCGCCGCGCTTGTCGAGGGCCGAAATGCGGCCGGTGAAAAACGTCGTGGCCGACGGCGGACTGGTCAGCCGGTTCAAACGCACTTCGAGGTCGCCGCTGACGTGGGCCTCGCGGATCTCGAACCGCGGCAGCGTCCGCTCGATTTCGCCTCGGCGGGGACAATTGGCCGCAACTGATGCCATGACGCGCGGCACGTCATTGGCTTCGAGCGCAGCGGCAATAGTCGCCAGCGTGTCCTCGACTTCTTCGGTCTCGGTGACGACGAGCCGCTCGACCACCAGCATGCCGCCCGTCAGGGCCAGCACCAGGGCCATGGGGGCCAAGAAGATTCCGCGCCCGGAACGTACGAGGGCAATCCCCAACACGACTTCCAGCGTGGCGCCCAACATCAGGCTGGGCCAAGGACTTTCAATGAGCCAGTTCATGGCGGAGTTCCACTTGGGCATTTGCCCCCCAGCGAGCCCGGCCCGCGCTGCCGCGTGCGGCAGAGCATGTACCCGGTCGCGGCCAGCAGTCCGACAAACAGCGTCACCAGCGGCCACAGCGGAATGATCAGCTCGTCGGCGGCCGGGGGCGCGACAAAGCCCTGCTCGGGCTCAGTCTGCAAAGCCGGTTCGCCCGCGACTTGCCGCCGATAGCGCTCCTGGTGCGCCTGGTACTGCATTTCCAACCGCCGCTGCCGCGGCCCGTAACGCGGCAGGATCAACACGATCGAGACCAGCGCCGCGGCGCAAAACAGCATGGCCCAAAACCAGGGTGAATCGGTGATGGCCGTCGGCTGCTGGGGCGTGGGGCTTTGGTCGGTCATGGAGAATAGTTTGCTTGTCGCCGCAGGTAGCTGCGCGGTGCGGCCCACTCTTACCGCATCATAGCAGCGAGTGGTCAGCTGGTGGCGATGGAGCATTGGCGAAACCGCTAAGCCGTTGGCCAATAAAACGAGCCGCCCCCGGCAAAGCGGGAGCGGCTCGCTGGTCGATGGGCCGGAGGATTGGCTATTTCGCCAGCCGGGCTTTGAACAGCGGGCCGCCGTACTGGGCCGAGTCGCCCAGCATTTCCTCGATCCGCAGCAACTGGTTGTACTTGGCCGTGCGATCGGTGCGCGAGGCCGAGCCGGTCTTGATCTGGCCAGTCGAGAGGGCCACGGCCAAGTCGGCAATGGTCGAGTCCTCGGTTTCGCCGCTGCGGTGGCTGGCGATCGTGGTATAGCCGTTGCGCTGGGCCAGCTGAATGGCTTCGATCGTCTCGCTGAGCGTGCCGATCTGGTTCACCTTGATCAGGATGCTGTTGGCCACGTGGTCGTCGATGCCGCGTTGCAAACGCTTGGTGTTGGTGACGAACAGGTCGTCACCCACCAGTTGCACTTTCTTGCCGAGCCGCTGGGTCAGCAGGCTCCAACCTTCCCAGTCGTCCTCGCTGCAGCCGTCTTCGATCGAGCAGATCGGGTACTTGTCGACCCAGGCTTCGAGGAAGTCGACCATGGCGGCGGCCGAAAGCTCCTTGCCGTCGATGGTGTAGAGCTTTTTCTTCGAGTCGTAGAACTCGGTGGCGGCGGCGTCGAGGGCGATCCAGACCTGTTCGCCCGCCTTGTAGCCGGCCTTGTCGATGGCTTCGAGAATCAGGTCGAGCGCCGCCCCGTTGCTGGGCAGATCGGGTGCAAAGCCCCCCTCGTCGCCGACGGCCGTGTTGAGCTTCTTGCCCTTGAGCACGCTCTTGAGGTTATGAAAGATCTCGACGCCGCAGCGCAGCGCTTCGGAGAAGCTTTCGAAACCCAGCGGCATGACCATGAACTCCTGCACGTCGACCGAATTGTCGGCATGCTGGCCGCCGTTGATGATGTTCATCATCGGGGCCGGCAACAGCCGGGCGCCGGCGCCGCCCAGGTAGCGGTAGAGCGGCAGCCCACAGTGGTCGGCCGCCGCGTGGGCCACGGCCAGCGAAACGCCCAGGATGGCGTTCGCGCCCAGCTTCTTCTTGTTCTCGGTGCCGTCGAGCTCGATCATCCGGGCATCGATTTCGGCCTGTTCGAGGGCGTCCATGCCGTCGAGGGCCACGGCAATCTCGCCGTTGACGTTCGCCACGGCCTGCTCGACCCCCTTGCCCAGGTAAACCGACTTCTGGTTGGTGTCTCGCAGCTCCCAGGCTTCGTGCACGCCGGTGCTGGCGCCGCTGGGCACGCTGGCGCGGCCAAACGAACCGTCGACCAGTGCGACGTCGACTTCGACGGTGGGATTGCCGCGGCTATCGAGAATCTGTCGGGCTTGAATGTCTACAATCGCGCTCATGACTCAATCGTTCCTTGCTAGTGATATCGTCTGGTTGTTGTGTTTTGTTGTTGGTCGCGGGCGTGACGAGCATCGCCCGGCCGGTCAGGCCGACTCGAACACCTCGACCTTGACGCCCACGAGCAGGTCCTGGGCCTTGCCGCGAAAGTCGATCATGTGCGGCGCCACCAGGTGCGCCCGCAGGCTGTCGAGGGTTTCCCATTTTTCGTGCATCATGACGATGTTATCGCGCAGCGGTGTCTTCGGAGGCTCGCTCAGCGAGACTTCGACGCTGGGCACGTACTCGATGCACCCCTGCTCGGCCCGCACCAGCGGCAGCAGATGTCGTTGCAGGGCCAGGAATTCCGCTCTTTTGCCTGGTTTGACTTCGATTGCGGCAACGACGTAGATCATGGCGGCAGGTCTCGGCTGGGGGTGGTGCGGTTTTGCGCGTGGCAGCCGGCCCGAAGCCGACTGGTAGCGGCAAAGCGTGGCATTGTCGAACACCCGGCCATTTTTCGCAATGGGGGGCCGACGGCCGCCGGGCCGGAAACGCTACGACAAGCTGATCGTTTCCAGCGCCGATTGGGCCAGCCGCTCGGCATCGGGCTGAGCGGTGCTGCTCGTCTCGCTGCTGGGCGCGATCGTCAGCTCGGGCGCTCGTGAAGCAAAAATCTCGGCCGGCCCGCTAAACTCGCCGCGCGTCGCCAGGGCCGTTGCCGCGCTTGCCGCCAGCGGGCTGTGCGGCTCGCAGCCCACGCAGCAAGTCAGCTGCGCCTCGTGGGCCACTCGGGCCGCTTCGATCGCGACAGTGAGTCCGCCCAATCGCCGGGGCGCTATGCGCAACTGCCTGGCCGCCCCCAGGTCGATCGCCTGTTCGACGCGCGCCAGCGACGTCAAACTTTGATCGAGCGAGACCGGCGTTTGGATCGCCTCTTGCAGCATGGCGTGGGCCACCAAATCGTCGGCGGCAAACGGCTGCTCGATGTACTTCAGGAAGAAGTCTTGCAGGCGATAGAACATGTCGAGCTGCGCCATCGTGCACAGTCCGTCGCAGTCGACCGCCAACGGCGCATTGGGGAATGTGCGCCGCACGCCGCGCACCATCTCGACGGACCAGCCCGGCCGCAACTTGAGCACGACCAGCTCGGCTCCTCGCTCGAGCCAGGCGCCAATTTCGGCCAATAGCTCGTCGGGCGACGAGGGGGTGGCCACCACGGCGGCGGTTCGCAGCTCCCCGCCCTGCCCGCCCAGCAGTTCGACGAGAGGGCGCTGACGCTCGGCCGACAGCAGGTTCCACCAGGCTAGTTCGAGCGCCGAGCGGGCGGCCGCCTGACCGCGGAACAATTCGAGCCGCTCCTGCAGGGCTTCGCCGCTGTCGATCGATTGACCCAAGACGGCCGGCAGCAGACAGTCGCGCAGCGCCACAAACGCCCCGCCCGACCACTGCGCCTCGTCGACCGGACCGGCCGTCAGCGCCACGTCGCCCCAGCCCGTATGCTGGCCGCTGCGCAGGGAGACGACGATCGACTCCACCTGGCGGGCGACCGACTCGTGCGGCGTCGCGGCCGGCAGCAGGTAAACTTGTGCGGAGTCGATGCGCATGTAAGTACACTCGCCGAATGCAGTTGGCTGGTCGGTACGTCGACCGCGGGGGCCTGTGGACGCTACGGGCGCCCCTGTTGTACGCGGGCCTCGGTGATCTCGACGGCCTTGAGCAGTCCGCGAGCCTTATTGAGCGTTTCCTGGTACTCTTCGGACGGCACGCTATCGGCCACGATACCGGCGCCGGCCTGCACGTAGGCTCGATTGCCCTGAACGACCAGCGTGCGCAGGGCGATGCAGGTGTCCATGTTGCCGTTGAAGTCGACGTAGCCCACGGCGCCGGCATAAGGCCCGCGGCGGTGCGGTTCGACTTCATCGATGATTTCCATGGCCCGTA
>CAZPED010000435.1:0-4235 GCA_964585335.1 uncultured Planctomycetaceae bacterium
CAGCTGGCCCTGCGCTGGAGCGCCGGGTCGCCGAGTTGTCGGGTGAGTTGGGCCTGGCGCGGCCCCCCGTCGTCGGGCAATTGGCCGGCGAGTGCTCGCCGTTTGTCGTGGGCCTGTTTCATCCCCGGCTGATTGTCAGCCAGGCACTGGCGTCGTCGCTGGAGCCGGCGGAACTGGATCTTGTCTTGGCTCACGAGCTGGCGCATGTGAAACGCCGCGACCTCGTTTGGGGATGGATTCCGCAAATCGCGCGGATGCTGTTTTTCTTTCATCCCGTGGCTCATTGGGCGGCCTTTCAAATTCGCTTGCAGCGCGAGCTGGCCTGTGACCAGGCGGCCATGGTCACCGGCCGCTGCGGCGCGGGAACGTACGCCAACACGCTCGTGCGGGTGGTCGGTTTGTTCGGGGCCCCCGGCCAGCTGGCTGTCACCGCGGGGTTTGCCGGCGGCGCAAGCGGCAGCGGGCCAAACCACGGGGCTGCTGGGGCGGAGGATGCGGCATCATGACCAATTCGTTGGGACCGTGGACTACGGCGCTGGATACGGGGCCGAGCCTGGGGCTGTCGGTGTTCTGGAAACGGAGAATGACGATGCTTAACTCGCTTTCGCGGTCGACCTGTCAACTGCGCCGCGGCGCACGCTGGACGCTTGCCACCTTGGTGCTGTTGCTGCTGATGCTGCCGGCCATTCGTCTCTCTGAGCGCGTCTTGGCCGAGGATGCCGCCGCGGAGGCCGGCGGCGCGAGCGCTGAGCCTGCCGGCAAGAGTCCCGCGGTCGATTTTTTGCCTGCGCCCTCGGCGGCGGAAAAGAAGTTGCTGGCCGCGCTCGAACATCCGACGGAAATGGACTTTCACGAAGCGCCCTTGCAGGATGTCGTGGACTACCTGAGTGACCTGCATCAGGTACCGATCAAGCTCGATACCAAGGCGCTTGAGGAAGCGGGCATCGGCACCGACACCCCGGCCACGCTGGCAATTGAAGGCGTGTCGCTGCGGTCGGGGTTGGCCGCGCTGCTGCGGCCGCTCGACATGACCTGGGTCCTGCGCGACGAAGTGCTGTTGCTCACTACCGAGGAACAAGCCAGCCAGTGGCTGCTGACTCGCACCTACCCAGTGGGCGACCTGGTGGCCAGCGCCGATTTCTCCGACGTGTCCGACTTGTGCCAGGCAATTACCTCGACCATTCGGCCCGACAGCTGGGACGAAGGTGGCGGCCCGGGTTCGCTGTCGGTCGTCAAGGCGTCGCGGAGCATTGTCGTCTCGCAAACGCGGGTGGCCCACGATGAATTGGTGGAACTGCTGCGATCTTTGCGGGTCGCGCGCGATCGCCAGGGGCCAGCGCCCGCGGCGCCGGCAGGAAACGCAAAGACCTCGGCCGCCAAGTCGCCGGCGAAGTCGCAACCAGGTGGCGGCATGTTCTAGCGCCCGCGTCGCGGAAAAGACCGCGGCTGGGCCGCTCGATAACTGGGTTGAACGGGGCAAGCAGACATAAAGCACAGAGGAGTCGTGGCGATGAACTCGGCTTTGAGCAAGCGGAAATTTGGTCGGATCGATTTGGCTGGCCTGCTGGGCATTGCGGTCTTGGCGGCCATGGCGCTGGGCAAATTCGGCGAGCATGGTGTCGTGGCCGTGGCGGCCGATCCGCCGGCCGAGCCTGCCAGTGCACCGCCACCGCCACCGCCCGCCGGAGGACGCGAGTTCTTGCCGCAGCCGTCGCCGCCGGAACAACGTATTCTGACCGAGCTCGAACAGCCGACGACGTGCGACTTCAACGAGACCCCGCTCTCCGATGTCCTCGACTATCTTCGCTCGCGGCACAACATGCAGATCGTGGCGGACATCAAGGCTCTCCAGGATGCCGGTATGGGCCCAGATTCGCCGGTTACTTGCCGGGTGAGCGGCGTGAAGTTGGGTTCGGCGTTGCGGCTGCTGTTGGCGAGCCTGGAGTTGAAGTTCTTCGTCGACGACGACGTGCTGCAAGTCACGACGCGCGACGTGGCGGACGGCAACCTCAAAACCCTGACATATCCGGTGGGCGACCTCGTGGCCAAGGGGGACTACGACAGCCTCATCGAGGCGATCACCTCGACGGTCAGCCCTCAGACCTGGGACGAGGTGGGCGGCCCGGGCGTGATCTCCGAAGTCCGCAATTGCTCGAGCGTGGTCATCTCTCAGACGTTCGACGTCCATGAAGAGATCGTCACGCTGCTGCGGGCACTGCGCGAAGCCAAAATGATTGCCGGCGGCGCTAGGCCTCGTTAGTCTGGTGGTCGTTTCCCTGCCCTGCCCCATCCCAGGCTTCCGGGGAGTGACCCAACCATGTGCCGTCGACGCTGCTTGTTGCTGACCCTGATCGCCAGTTGCCTGCTGCCAGGTCCGTTGTGGGCGGAGCACCCGCCCGCGGCCGACAACTCGGCGGACGCTGAAATCATCGAGGGGCTGGGAGACTACACCCACGCGGTGACGACGAGCCAGCCGCGCGCGCAGGCCTTCTTCGATCAGGGCTTGCGGCTGCTCTACGCGTTCAACCACGACGAGGCGATTCGGGCCTTCCGCACCGCGGCCCGCATCGATCCGCAGTGCGCCATGGCCCACTGGGGCATCGCGCTGGGGCTGGGCCCGAACTACAACCTTGAAGCCGATGCCGAGCGTTCGGCGGCTGCTTTTCAGGCCCTGGAGCAGGCGCAGCGCGTGGCCGGCGGCGCGTCGCCGCGCGAGCAAGCCTACGTGGCGGCGCTGGCCAAGCGCTACGCGTCCGATCCGCAGGCCGAACGCAAGACGCTCGACGCCGCTTATGCAGCCGCGATGCGTCAACTGGTCGCCGAATATCCCGACGACCAGGACGCCGCCGTGCTGTTTGCCGAAGCGATGATGGACCTCCGACCCTGGGACCTGTGGACGCCCGACGGCAAACCGCAGCCAGGCACCGACGAGGTCGTGGCCACGCTCGAACGGGTCTTGCGGCGCAATCCCAACCATCCCGGAGCGAACCACTTTTACATCCACGCCGTCGAGGCCTCGACCACGCCGCAGCGCGCGCTGCCCAGTGCCCTGCGGCTTTCGGGCCTGGGCCAAGGCACGGGGCTGGATATTTCGGCTCCGCTGATGCCGGCGGCCGGGCACCTGGTGCACATGCCCTCGCACATTTACTTTCGCCTGGGCTGGTACAGCGCCGCCGTCGAGTCGAATCGCCGCGCGGCCGAGGTCGACCGCCGCTACATCGCGCGCTATAAGCCGATGGGCGTGTACCCGTTGATGTATTACCCGCACAACATTCACTTCGCCTGGGCCGCGCTGTGCATGGAGGGGCGCGGCGCCGAGGCGCTCGAGGCGGCCAACCAGGTCGCCGGCGCACTCCACGACGACATGGTGCAGCAGATGCCCATGCTCGAATACTTTCTGCCCGTGCGGATGTATACGCTCGTGCGTTTCAAACGCTGGGACGACGTGGCGCGGCAGCCCCGGCCGCTGGCCGAGTTCACCTTTGCCACGGGCATGTGGCACTACGGCCAGGGGCTGGGTTGCGAAGCGCGCGGCCAGGCGGGCGAAGCGCAGGCCCATTTCAAGGAACTGGAAACGATCATCGCGGCCACGCCGGCCGACAAGCTGGTGATGCGGCACTCGGCGCAAAAGCTGTTGCGGATTGCGGCGGCCGAGCTGGCGGCGCAACTGGCGCGGTGCGAGGGAAAACTCGACGCCGCCGTCTCGCACTGGCGCACGGCGGTGGCGCTGCAAGACGAACTGCTGTACGACGAGCCGCCCCCGTGGTACTTTCCCACGCGGCAGGCCTTGGGCACGCTGCTGCTGGCAGCAAAGCGGCCGGCCGAGGCCGAAGCCGTGTTTCGCGAGGATCTCGAGCGGCATCCGGAAAACGGCTGGTCGCTGCACGGGCTCGAGCGCAGTTTGCGCGCCCAGGACCATCTGACCGAAGCCGACCAGGTGCACGCCAATTTCGTTCGCGCCTGGTCGCGCGCCGACTTCAAGCTGCCCGAGTGATGCTCGCCTGATACGCTGCTCGTCATGGATGGCATCCTTGTCGCGAGGTGCCCAGGGTGCGGCGTGCTGGGCGAGCAGCTTCAGTTGATCGTCGTCGACCGCCGGGTGCCCGTGCCACTGCTGGGCAAAGTAGGTCAGGCTTTAGCCTGACGCCGTGCGTCATGGCTGACAGCAGTGGCATCCGATGCGCGCAGAGCGGCGTGCAAACGCATAAGCACGCTTTGTGTGCCGCTGCCCGCCA
>CAZPED010000436.1:0-4234 GCA_964585335.1 uncultured Planctomycetaceae bacterium
TCGTTGAATCCGTGCAAGCCGGCAACGACTGCCGGCGAATCGCTCGCTTGGATGGCAAGCGCTGCACCGCGCCGCCATTTCGCCGGCCAAACTTTCGCCGCGGGGGGCCCGCCGTGGCCCACGCCGCGAACCTGGGGGCGAGGCAACGCCTCGTATTTGCAAACGCCCGGCGTTTGGGCTATATCTGGCGGTTTCCCCCTCAGCTTCCGGAGTGTGGTTAACGATGGCTTTGAATAAGTACAGCGCGCGGATCACCCAACCCAAGTCGCAAGGCGCCAGCCAGGCCATGCTCTATGGCACCGGCATGACCCGCGAGGACATGGACAAGCCGCAAGTCGGCATCGCCAGCGTGTGGTACGAAGGCAACACCTGCAACATGCACCTCAACGACCTCGCGGCCAAGGTCAAAGAGGGGGTCAAAGCCGCCGGACTCGTCGGCATGCGCTTCAACACCATCGGCGTCAGCGACGGCATCTCGATGGGCACCGAAGGCATGTGCTACTCGCTCCAGTCCCGCGACCTGATCGCCGACTCGATCGAAACCGTCATGGGCGCCCAGTGGTACGACGCCAACATCTCGATTCCCGGCTGCGACAAGAACATGCCCGGCTGCCTGATCGCGATGGCCCGGGTCAACCGCCCCTCGCTGATGGTCTACGGCGGCACGATCAAGCCGGGCCATCGCCGCCACGACGGCCAGGACGACAAGCTCGACATCGTCTCGGCCTTCCAGTGCTACGGCGAGTTTCTGGCCGGCACCATCAACGACAACGTCCGCCAGGACATCGTGGCCCACAGCTGCCCCGGCGCCGGTGCCTGCGGCGGCATGTACACGGCCAACACCATGGCCTCGGCCATCGAAGCCATGGGCATGGCGCTGCCCTATAGCGCTTCGATTCCGGCCGTCGACCCCGCCAAGCTCGACGAATGTTATCGGGCGGGGGCCGCCATTCGCGTCTGCCTCGAAAAAGACATCAAGCCGCGCGACGTGATGACCCGCGCGGCCTTCGAAAACGCCATGGTCGTAGTGATGGCCCTGGGCGGTTCGACCAACGCCGTGCTGCACCTGATTGCCATGGCCCGGGCCGTGGGCGTGCCGCTCTCGATCGACGACTTCCAAGCCGTGAGCAACCGCATTCCCTTCCTGGCCGACTTGAAGCCCAGCGGCAAGTACGTGCAAGAAGACCTGCACCTGGTGGGCGGCACGCCGGGCGTGATGAAGTACCTGCTCGAAAAGGGACTGCTCAACGGCGACTGCCTGACCGTCACCGGCAAGACGCTGGGCGAAAACCTGCAAGACCTGCCCGGCCTGAAGCCCGGCCAGGACGTCGTGCATCCGCTGGAAAACCCGATCAAGCCGACCGGCCACATCCAGATTCTGCGCGGCAACCTGGCTCCCGAAGGGGCCGTGGCCAAAATCACCGGCAAGGAAGGGGAGCGCTTCAGCGGCCCGGCCAAGGTGTACGACGGCGAGGAGGCCATGCTGCACGCCCTCGAGCGCAAGGAGATCGCCAAGGGCGACGTGGTGATCATTCGCTACGAAGGCCCCAAGGGGGGACCCGGCATGCCCGAAATGCTCACCCCCACCTCGGCCATCATGGGCGCGGGCTTGGGCAAGGACGTGGCGCTGATTACCGACGGCCGCTTCTCGGGCGGATCGCACGGTTTTATCGTTGGCCACGTCACGCCCGAAGCGCAAGTGGGCGGCCCGATCGCCCTGGTGCAAAACGGCGACCGCATCACGCTCGACGCCGAGAAGAACAGCATCAGCGTCGATGTGAGCGACGCCGAACTGGCGGCCCGCAAAGCCAAGTGGCAAGCGCGTCCCTACAAGTTCACGCGGGGCACGCTCTACAAGTACATCAAGAACGTGACGAGCGCGTCGGAAGGCTGCGTGACCGACGAATAACGATTGCCCGCCGGCACATTCGCGCGGTGCGGCTTACGCGGCTTCGTCCCTGCGGCGCCGCGCCGCGCGCTTGGCTACGCGATAGAGCAGGGCGTTGCCCGTTTTGCCCACCTGTTCGACGGCCCGCATCTCGCGCAGGCAGTAGGCAATCCGCTGCGCCACGTGGCGCGGCACGTCGGCCCGCTCGGCCAGGTGCCCGGTATGAAACTCGCGCGGCAGCTTGCCGGGCACGAGCGAGATCAGGTCTTTGGCGGCCCGCAGCCGTGTGCTGGCGCCGACCGACACCAGCTTTTGGTCGGCCACCACGTGGTCGCCACGCCGCCAGCGCCGCCGCCGGCCGTGCCCGGGATAGCGCCACTCTTCGACTTCGACCAGCACGACTTCGAGCGTCAGCCGCGGATGCGGAAACACCCGGGTGAAGTAGACCAGGTCGTCGAAGATGTCGAGCAGCGTGCCCCGCTTGGGGCTGGTGCGCCGCGAGTGGACCTCGCCCTCGCGCTCGTGCTGCTTGACGAGCACCTTGCGGGCCACGATCGGTTTGACGACCAGCACCGGGTGCGATTCGAGCAGCCGGCGAATCTTGTCGCGAATGGCCGCCAGCGAACCGTGCTGAATCTCGATGAGCGTGCCGTCGGCGATCGCGTCGATGCGATACTTGTCGAGCACCACTTCGGTCTGGGCCGCGGGCCCGGCATACAGCCGCTTGAGCTCACGGTGCAACGAGGTTTCCATGGCCGGCGCGAGCTCCTCCTTGAGTCGGCTAGCGGTACACTGTTTCACTCTGGCCGCGGGGCGCTCTAAGCCTGCGGTTCGATGCCCAAGTCGCGAATCGTCAGCAGGCTGGAAAACGGGTAGCCGCGCGAGCGGAAGGCCTCGGCGCCGCCAGCCAGTCGATCGACGATCGTCACCACGTGTTTCACCTTCAGGCCGAACTCCTCGACGCGCTCGATCGCTTCGAGCGACGAGCCGCCGGTCGTGACCACGTCCTCGACAATCACCACGTCGTCGCCCGGGCTCACGGGCCCTTCGATATAGCGCTGCGTGCCGTGCCCCTTGGGCTCTTTGCGCACCAGGATGCCCTTGAGCGGCAGCCCGCGCACGCCGGCAATGGTGATCACAGCGGCGGTGATCGGGTCGGCGCCGATGGCCATGCCCCCCACAGCCTTGGGGAGCGGCTGGCCGATGATTTCCAAAATGCCCTCGGCGATCAGCCTGGCTCCTTCCGAGTCGAGCGTGATTTGCTTGCCGTCGAGATAGAACTTGGCCTTTTTGCCCGAGGCCAAGGTAAAGTCGCCGAACTTGAGCGCCTTTTCGCGCACCAGCTTGATCAGTGCTTGCTTGTCGTACACTTCGTGCGATCCTCGATTGAGCGGTGGAGCTTGCGGGGGCGGGGGGCTGCCGACCACGTAACGGGGTTCCCGGCGGCCGGCCGAAGCTCTCTATAGCAATTGATCGCCAGCGACGAAAGGGGCCTGGCGCCCGACAAGCGGCATCCGCGCGCCTCAGGCTCCGAGCAGTTGTGGCCGTTTGGCACAGCGCCCCGCCCACGGCCCGTCGAATTCTTCAACGGCTAGCGGCGGATCGTCACTTTCGAGCCCACGCTGAGAATGTCGAACACGTCCTCAACGTCGCGCGGGCTGAGACTGATCGAGCCCGGCAATTCGTTGCGCCCGACCGTCTCGGGCCGGTTCCTGCCGTGCATGCCCGCGTCGCTGCCCAGGCCGATCCACCGGTCGCCCAGCGGGTTGTTCGGATCGCGCGGACCGATGGCCCGCTCGCGCCCGCGAAAGATCGGGTCCATCGCCTTGTCGGACACGGCGAACACGCCCTCGCGGGGCGGCTGGTCGAGGCCGACGCCAATTTTGAACCGTCCGGCATAGGAGCCGTCGGCGGTGAGCAAGGTCAGCTCGCGCTTGTCGAGGCTGATGGTCGCGGCAAACGGCCCGCGCACGACTTTCAGCCGTTCGCCGGCGCGCAGGCTTTGCGGATCGTCGATGCCGTTGATCTTGGCCAACAGCTGCCAGGGCACGTTGTAGCGCTGGCCGATGTCTTCCAACCGCTCGCCCGACTGCACCTCGTAGGGCGGTTCGAGCAAGTGCTGCGTCGAGTAGACGACGGTGCCGGCAATCTGGTCGAGCAGTTCGTTGAGTTGCTGAAGTTCGCCCGGCGAGAGCTGCGGGCTTTCGTACCACGACGACAACTGCCGCAAGGCCGCCGCCATCTGGCCGGCCTCGAGTTCGCGGCGGGCCGCTTCCATGGCCGCTCCGTAGCTGCCCGGCGCCGCGGCCCCGCCAGGCGTGGACCCGGCAGGCGCCCCTTGATCGG
>CAZPED010000437.1:0-4215 GCA_964585335.1 uncultured Planctomycetaceae bacterium
CCGCACTACTGCGAGACGAGACCGTGACAAGCGTCATTGCCATGCCCTGGTTGAACGTCTTGCGCCGCCCCCGGTTCAGCGTACGTTCGCTGTCGTTGCTGATCCTCGCCGTGGCCGTAATTGCTTGGTTCGCGACGGGCCCTTTAAGATACGAGCGGCACCGCGAGCGTATCTACTATCAAATTATCGATTGGGGCGGCACGGTCACTGTGGTCGGCGAATCGACCGAGACGCCGCCCGGCGAAAACGTGATCTCGCGCTGGTTTGGCGTGCAGTCGGTGCCGCACCGGCTGTGGATGGTCGACCTTTCGAAAACGTCCGTCAGCAGCGCCGATCTCGATCGAATCCGTGGCTGCGACTGGATTCGCCGACTGTTGCTCAACGGCACCCAGGTCGACGATCAGGGATTGGACGCCGTGGCCTCGCTGCGCGAACTCATACAGTTGTCACTGGTCGACACCCAAGTCACCGACGCCGGCTTGCTGCGGCTCAAACCCCTCTGGCGTCTTGGCGCGCTGGACGTTCGCGGCACGAAGGTCACATACCAGGGCCTCGAAGCCCTCGAACGCCTGCTGATCGGTCGAAACTTCCGCGAACAACGGGCCATCAGCGCATATCTGCAACATTGGCCCCACGATTCCCTCTGGTACGGTGACTACCCAAGCTGGCCTGAGCAAGACCAGATTTATGGTGGCCGGCCGCATACAGCCAGGGCCATTTCTTGGCGATTTGCCACGGAGGTCACCCCGCGCGAGATTGATGTTCTCCGACATCTCCGTGGCATTGAATCGGTCGAATGCATCGAAACGATGTTTCCTAGCGACGGCCTCGCTTGGTTCAACAATTACCGCGGCCTCAAGTCGGTTATCATTCACGGCGGCAATGCAAACGACGCCGACTTATGCGTCCTCGGCCACTTGCCAAATCTCGAAACTCTCGAACTACGCTCCGATCGGTTGACCGACGCGGGAATTGCCAACCTGGCAACCTCGCCCTCCGTGAGATCGCTCGTCCTCCGTGGCAAGCGTCTCACCCCCGGTCTGATCGCGCACTTGCAGCCCGTGCCGTCCCTCAAATCGCTCGACTTGCACTTCGCTTACAACGACGAAATGCGGCGCGCGGGTCTCAGCCGCGTGGAAGCTGAGAAGTCCCTTCAGGAGAATTTGCGGCTGCTGGCTAACTCGGATTCCAACCACCAGATTCGATCGCTGACCCTGAGCGGCGACTTGATCGTCGACCGCTGCGCAGGCTCGCTGGCCAGCTTCGGTAGCCTCGATCGCCTCGACCTGGAGGGTTCGCTACTTTCCGTCGAAAAGATCGCGCATCTGCGAAATAAACAGTGGCGCACCTTAGTACTCGGACCGCCTTAGCCGCCGAAGCTACTTCTTCTTCCCCGCCTGCTCCCGGTACGCGGCAATCGCCTCGAGCGCTACGTCGCGGTGCGCGCGCAGCGCCGCGGCTGTCGGCGGCGCGTAGAGCTGCGGCGGCGTCCAGATCCGATAGTCCATCGCCATCGAGTGCTGCCACCACAAATCCGATACGCTCAGCACCAACTTGCTGTAGGGCAACGGAATCGCCAGACTCTCGCCAATGAAGTTCGGGCTCGAGCCGGTCGGCTCGCCCACCAGAATCGCCTTGGTCCGCCGCTCCAGGTCGCTGGTCGTGTTCTGCGCCGCCGAAAACGTCGTGCGGCCAATGATCACGAAGGTGCCCCCGGGCCGATTGAGCTTGTCGGAGCGAATGATCCCCTCGATGAGCGGCGGATTCATGAACGTGTTGCCGCCGGGGTTATAACGCAGGTCGACAATCAGGGCGTCGACCTCCGGACGGGCCGCCACCTCGAACAACTCGCGGCAAAAATCGGCCAGCGTGCGCCCCTCGTCGGTGCCCACGCCATTGAGCTGGCAATACAGCGCCCGTTGCTCGGGCAACAGCTCCCAGAAATACGTCTTGGCCCGCGCGCGAGCCGACAGCGGCAACGGCCGATCGCAACCCGGCACCTGCCGCGACCACTCGGCTGGGGGCGCCGGCTTGTCGACTTCGCTCAGCTCGACGCGCCGCTGGTTGCCCTCGGCGTCTTCAATTTCCAAGGGCACCGGCCCCCCGTTGCTCGCAATGCCCAGCCCGCGCAGCAAGTGCGGCCAGACGAGCAGCATCGGCGCAAAGCTGACCACGGTCATGGGGTTGTCGCGCGAGGCAATTTCGCCGGCCGCCGCCAGTGCTTCTTGCGCGCTGCGGTTGCCAATCCGCAGCACCTTGGCGCCCACCAGTTCGGTGTAGGGCGGCTGCGCGGCCGTGATGTACAGACCCTCGGGAAAGACGAACAACGCCACGGGCAGCCGCCGCGGGCGATCCTCGCGCAAGATCTTCGTATGACCATCGCCCAGGTGCCGCACCAGCTTCATCATCCGCACCAACACCTGGTCGTCGCTCAGCGAATCAACCTCCGCGATCAACTCCTGAGCCAGGGTGTTGAGCTGCTGCTCGCTGGTCTGTCGAAACGGCGCGTAGTGAATGCGCTTGGCCTCGTGCAGCAAAAAGCGAATGTCGAGCCGATAACCGTCGCCGCGCGAAAGTCCCTCGGTATCGACCGCCCATACCAGGCCGCGAAACTCTGGGTCTTTCAGCAGCGTTTCGAAATGCCGCTCGTGAAAGCGGCGAATGTCGCGCAGGCCGGCCGCCAGGGCCACGCGCGTCCAGTGCAGTGCCTCGTCGCGGTGGCCCAACCGCGCGTGAGCGGCCGCTAGCCCCCAGGCCGCCTCGCCACGGTGCACCATCCGCGGCGGGTTCCACTGAAACGCCCCCAGCTCGTGGCTCTTGGCCAGCGGCTCGAGCGCCTCGGCGTATTGGCCCGCCTGCAAGTAGCACAGCCCCAGCCGGTACCAGTACAGTCCGACCGTCGGATTGCCCGCCACCAGGCGGCCGTACTGCTCGATCGCCCGGTCCCAGCGCTGCACCAGGTAGCTGGTATCGGCCTGCCGGGCCAGCTCGGGCGTGGCTTCGAGCGCTGCCGCCAGCGGCGCGGTCTGTAGTAACGTCCAGGGATCAGCAGCCGTCGATAACGCCAACGTCAGGCAAAAGCTCGCAATCATGGCAGGCTGGCCTCGCGGTCGGAGGGCTGGGAAGGAACAAGAACCCCGAGTGAGACGCCGCCCGGCGCGCAGCCGCAAACGGCTTGTCCGATCGGTTGTTCGCCGCGCGAGCCCGAATCTTGGTCCGCCCCAACCAAAGGCTATTCGTCGTCGTCGTCTTCGGGCGGCTGCCCCACGCCGCGCAGATACGTGGCCAGCCGGGCTTGCAGATCGACCAGGTTCTGCCACTGCCGCACGTCGAGCGTCACCCGATCGCCGTCGGGCTTCACCTTGACCGAATTGATCAGGTCGCGGATGCGAATGTGCAGGTATTCGAGCAACTCGCACAACTGGGCCGCCTGGCCGGGGCTGAGCCGCTCGGGCAGCTCGGGGGGCACCAGCGTGTGCAGCGTGCTTTGCACGTCGGGGTCGGCGCTCCAATTGAGCTCGAAGTCGAGCGCGGCGCCCTTGCCGGCCTCGCGTCCTTCGTCGCCAACCAGCGCCGGCGACGACGCCTCGCCGCGCAGCGCGGCCAGCCGCTCGGCAATCTGCTCGCGCGAGCCGAACAGCAGCACCGATCGGCCCAGGCTGATGATATCGCCGTAGCGGAGGATGCGAAGTTGGATGTCCTCGCCGTTGACCTTGGTGCCGTTGGTGCTTTCCAGGTCCGTCAGCACGATCTTGTCTTGATCTTCCTGGATCTTGACGTGAAAGCGGCTGACCCGCTCGTCGTTGAGCTGGAGCGAGTTGCCTTCCTCGCGTCCGATGGTGACGGGTGTAGCCAGTTCCTGAAAGACGCGCCCTCGGTCGGCACCGTCGAGCACTCGCAGAGTGATGAGAGCCATGTGAGTTCGCGTGACGTCCCCAAATCCACCGGTCGCGGCCGAGCGGCCCGCGCGCATCTGTGCGCTTATAACATCCAGCGGCGCATGGCTCAAGCGTGGCTAGGCGCAAACCCTTGGTTGGCCGCCACTAGCGCCCGGCGAACACGAGCGGCCGGCCCGGGGCGCCAGCGCTTGTCGAACCCCGCAAAACCGCGTATTCTGAAGCCTTCGACCCCCAGCCACGCGCCCGTGGCGCAATTGGATAGCGCATCGGTCTTCGGAACCGAGGGTTACAGGTTCGAATCCTGTCGGGCGTACTT
>CAZPED010000438.1:0-4199 GCA_964585335.1 uncultured Planctomycetaceae bacterium
GCCGACCTGAAGAGCGTGCTGCGATTGTTCGCGGCGGCCTTCCTGGGCGGCGACGTGCACATTCGCTTCCGGCCGTCGTTCTTTCCGTTCACCGAACCGAGCGTCGAAGTCGACATGAGCTGGCACGACACCAAGGCCGGCGGCGCCGTTCGCTGGATCGAAATGGGGGGCGCCGACATGGTCGATCCAAACGTGCTCCGCGCCGTGGGCTACGACCCCGAACAGGTGACGGGCTTTGCCTTTGGATTGGGCGTCGAGCGCGTCTGCGCCCGCCGGCACGCGGTTTCCGACATTCGCGAGTTCTATCGCAACGACGTGCGGTTCTTGCAGCAGTTCTAAGCTCAGCGGCCCCCGGGCACCTCACACCAGCAACTAAAGTTGACCAACCGCTCATGATCGTTTCTTGGGATTGGCTGAAGCAGTACGTCGCCCTCGACATGACGCCCGAAGCGCTGGCCGAACGCTTGATGATGGCCGGCCTGAATCATGAAGACACGCATCCGGTGGGCGACGATCTGGCGATCAACGTCGAAGTAACCAGCAATCGGCCCGATTGCCTGGGACACCTGGGCGTAGCCCGCGAGGTTTCCGTGCTATGGAACCTGCCGCTGCGGGTTCCCGCGGCGCAGCCGCGCGAGTCGTCGACGCCAGTCTCGCAACTGACGCAGGTGCGCGTCGAAAACCCGGCCCAGTGTCCGCGGTACACGGCCCGGGTGCTCCGCGGGGTTAAGGTCGGGGCTAGCCCCAAGTGGCTGGTCAACCGCTTGGCCACGCTGGGCATCGGTTCGGTCAACAACGTGGTCGACGTGACCAACTACGTGTTGATGGAGTGTGGCCAGCCGCTGCACGCGTTCGATCTGGCCAGGCTGGCCGGGCGCCGCATCGTGGTGCGTCAGGCCCATGCCGAAGAGCCGTTTCTGGCCATCAATCACAAGACCTACACGCTTGACCCCGGCATTTGCGTGATCGCCGATGCCGAGCGGGTCGTCGGGCTGGCCGGCGTGATGGGAGGCGCCGAAACCGAGGTTTCGCCCCGAACCACGGAGCTGCTGATCGAAAGCGCCGAGTTCGACCCGATGTCGATCCGCGCTACCGCGCGCAAGCTCAACCTGCACAGCGATTCGTCGTACCGCTTCGAGCGCGGGCTCGATCCCGAGGGAGTCGATTGGGCCAGCCGCCGCTGTTGCGAGCTGATTCTCGAGGTGGCCGGCGGCGATCTGGCCGCCGGCGCCATCGACGTGGGAACGCGGCCGCAACCGCGACAGCCAATCACGCTACGACTAGCGCAGCTGAAACGCGTGCTGGGCATCGAGGTCGAGGGAGGCGAAGCGCGGCGAATTCTCCAGGCGCTGGGCAACCGCGAGCTACGTGCCGACGCGGCGAGCGTCGAAGTGATTCCGCCCAGTTGGCGCCGCGACCTGACGCGCGAAATCGATCTGGTCGAGGAAGTCGCCCGCATTCACGGCTACGACAAGATTCCCGAAGACGTCAGCGTGCCAATGGCCACGTCGCATCGCACGCGCACCGATCGGGTGCTGGGCAAAGTGCGGCAAGTGCTGTGCGCGGCGGGCTTCGACGAGGCGATGACGTTGAGCGTGGTTGAAGAGTCGTGGTCGGATGCGTTCAGCCCTTGGACGGACCAGCCGCCTCTGCGATCGTCGACCCCTGTGTTGCGGCGTGCCGATCGCTTGCGCCGCAGCCTGGTTCCCAGCCTGCTCGGTGCAAGGCAGACGAACGAATCGCTGGCCAACCAGGAGATCAAGCTGTTCGAGGTCGCGCACATTTACTTGCCGCGCGAGGCCGGCCAGTTGCCCAGCGAACTACTCATGGTGGGCCTGACGAGCAACGAACCGTACCGCGAGGTTAAGGGAGTGGTCGAGGCGCTGGTGGCGGCGCTCAACCCGGCCGCCGAGGTCGAATCGCGCCCGACCAGTCAGGCTTTATTGGACGCCGCGCGGTCGGCCGAGCTCGTGGTGCATGCTGGCGGCGTTCGCAATCTGCCACTGGGCTTTCTGGGCGAATTGAGCGTCGAGGGACGCAAGCGATTCGACCTGCGCGAGCCGAGCACGGTCGCCGAATTGAAGCTCGACGCGCTCCAACAGATTGCCGAGCTGGTTCCCCAGTATCGGCAGCCGCCGATCTATCCGGCGGTCACGCGCGATTTCAATCTGGTCGTCGACGAACCGGTGCGCTGGGCCGACGTCGAGCGAACCGTAAAGGCCGCCGCCCCCGCTGCCGAGCGTATCACCTTCCAGGGCGAACCCTACCGCGATCCCCAGCGTTTGGGCCCGGGCAAAAAGAGCCTGCTGTTTACGCTGACTTTGCGGTCGAGCGAAGGAACGCTGACCAGCGAGGAAGCCGACGCCGTGCATGCCCGCGTGGTCGAGGCCTGTGCCCGGGCCCACGGCGCGCAGCTGCGAGCCTGACAGCCGGTACGATCAGAGCTTCTGCCCTGCTTTTTCCGGGCTCGGTCACTCGTGCGACGAAAAACGCTGCGGGCGCCCCAGGTACTTGGGACGCAGCGCGCTGGCCAGCGCCGCGCTGTGGCTTCCGGCCCGATCGATTCGGGCAATGGCGTCGAGCGATTGCCGCAATCGCAAGTGCTCGAAAGCCTTGCGGTCGATGATCTGAAAGCCTCGCCCGCCGCTGCGCAGTGGCTTCCAGGCCAGGACGTTTCGCGGATTCTGCCGGGTGCCGCGCGATGCTGGACGCTCGACGGTCGGTCGCGAAAGCTCGCGCAATTGCCACAGAACCCGCAGGTCGTCGGGTTCGAGGTTGTAGTCTTCGTCGCTGAGCAGCAGTTGTTCCGCGCGAACGTTGTCGAACGCGGTCTGAATCGACTCGGCCAGACCCAAACGCACCGGGTGCCGAACCAGTCGCACCTGCGGGTATCGGGCAGCCAAATCGGTGGCTACGTCGACCGTATCGTCTGTCGAACCGTCGTCGAGAATCGTAATCTGGAACCGCTCGGACAGCTCGGGAAGCACTTCCAGGGTGTCTGTGACGTTGGGTTCCAGCGTTTCGTGAGCGTTGTACACCGGCAGCAGGACACAGAGCGTATTCAAGCAGGCTCCTTCGATTCTGGCTGGGTCGCGTGCGGACTGGCGATGGTGGGCCGGCGGGCGAAATCCTGCCGAGCGTATTCCTTCGGAAGGCTTGTGCGATCGGACACCTATTGATCGGATCGTCCGCCGCCGCAACTCAAGCCCGGGCATGCCGATTCGTGTCCGAACGATGAGCTAGCCGCCAACTCGGCGGAGGTAACCCGCGAGGGCCGCACGGGCGGAGCAATCGCCACGGGGCGATTCAGGCATTCCGCTCGATGCGAACCGCATAGTCGCGCCCTTCCCACCGGCGGTCGCCCGACCAGTAGAACGTGAAACGCACCGGCGCCTGTTGATGTGGTGCGATCGGAATATCGACGTAGTGCACGCCCAGCTGGGTCGCCGTGGCCGCCGTGTCTTCGATGGTCTGCCAGTCGTCGGTCGTCCAGTGCAAGACGAACGACGCCGGCGCCTGCACCCGCAGCAGGCCATCTGGCATGATCGATTGAACGTGCCGGCAGGGCTTCCAGATCTCGAGCGGCTGGCGGCTCACCCGGCGGCAATAGCGCTCGGCCACGTGAGGCAGAAAATCGTAAACCTGCCCATCGGCAATCGAGCGGGCCAGGGTCAGATATTCGGCGTGTGCCCACACCAGCGGCATGGCCGAACCAGTGGGCCCGCCAAAGCGGAGCCGAGAACCGGGGCGATCGGGCATGTCCCAGAGTTGCTCGGGGAGCAGGCCCCGCGCGCCGAAGCGTTCGAGCGTCCAAAGAAACGGCTTGGCATCCCGGCCGGCGGCCAGTTCGTAGTGACCGCGCTCGCCCGTCAGCAGCGGCCACAGGCGTCCGCGGCCCCAGCCCAGGAACGATGAGCCGTCGTCGCGCTGGCCATAGCCGTCGTGGTTGTAGCGCCGCCAGCAAGGGCCATCGGGGGTTTCGACCTTGAGCACGCGGTCGACCACTTCCAGCGAGTAGACGATCAGTGGATCGTCGGCCCGGCGAATTCCGTAACGAACCAGCTCGAGAAAGCCGCCATCGACGATCTCGCGGGCGCCAAATACGTAGGGCGCACCGGGCGGCCGGTTCCTGATCAGAATTTGCGTGCGGTTGGGATCCTCGGTCGCTTCAGGATTCGCCATGTCGACCGGCAGAATGC
>CAZPED010000439.1:0-4193 GCA_964585335.1 uncultured Planctomycetaceae bacterium
TAACGGCTCCCGGCCCAGCTCCGGTTTAAAGCGGCAGCACCTCGGCCCCGCGTCCTTGCTGAATCAGCGGCACGTAGCTTTCCAGGTACTCGCAGGTCGCCGGGTCGGTCAGGTCGACCGTCGCGCGGCGCTCGGCCGACAGGTAGGCGGCCATCGTCAACCGCACGATCTCGACACCGTAGTGCCAATCGAGCATTGGCGCACGCCCCTGCGAAAATGCCGCCAAAGCATCTTCGTTTTCGTCGGTGTAGCCGTACAGGTCGGCTTCGTTGTTCTGTACGGCCAGCAATCCGCGGCTGGCCTGCGACTTCTCGAGCGCCAGCTCGGCGTCGGCCACGCTCGAAGCGGCCATGTCGCCAATGAAAACTTCCAGCGGCGAGCGCAGCGTGTTCATCTCGAAGGCATAGCCGGGCCCAATGCCGTCGAGCGCCAAACGCAGACCCTGCTTGTCGTACATCCACGACACGGTGAACTGGCTCTTCACGTGCGCGCCGGTCTCGGGGTTCTTGTAAGTGACCATGCCGGTGGCAAAGTCCTCGGCCGGCGTGCGGCCGTAGTCGACGCCGTGGGTGTCGAGCAATTGTTTGCGCCACCGCGGCTTGCCCCCTTTGAGCAGCGACAGGTCGGCCATCACGCTGGTGGGCTGCAAGAACCGCACGCCCTTGCCTGGCGGGGTCAGCGCATACCAGCCCACGGCCAGACAGTGGCAGCCCATGTCGCTCATGACGCCGCCCCCCTGACGCGTCGGGTCCCAAAACCAGGGATTGTGCGGGCCCGCATGCTCCTCGGCCGAGCGGGTCAGCAGCGGCGCGCCCATCGCCTGCATGATCGGTTCGAGCTGCGCGCGATGCACCTGCATCGACTTCATGTGCAGCTGATTCTCGAAATACGCGTGCGGCAGCCTGGCGTCCTCCACCAGCTTCACCACTCGGCGCGCTTCGGCCAGGTTTCGCGCCAGCGGTTTTTCGCAGATCACGCCCTTGAGCTGCGCGCCGGCCCGGTAGGCGTCGACCAGCTCCTCGACCATCTCGACGCGGGCAAAATTGGGGGCGAACAGTGCCACCACGTCGACGTGCGGGGCCATTTCGCGAATGCTCGAGTAGATCTTGCCCTCGCCCAGTCCGTGTTGACGCACGTAGGCGGCCAGCGCCTCGGGCGGGCGGCGCGACACCAGGCCGGCGACTTCCACGCCCCGCACTTGCCGCAGAGCGCGCAGTTGAAACGCTGAAATAAACCCTCCGCCCACGATGCCAAAGCGCAACGGTTTCATCGAACCCCCGAATTAGTCGTCTCTTGCCGTCAATGTCGAGACGGCGCTGGCCACTGGCCAGCGTCGCAGCTGCCGCGCCATAAACGCGGACCCCCTAGAATACCGTTTGCCCCAATCGAGAGGAATGGTCGCGGCAGGGCGTTTGACGCGGCGAATTGCCAGCGTTTCGTGAGCTCACCGCCCCACCGATGGCCCGGTGCCTGTCATTCAGTTATACTAGGCCTCGTTGGCCCGGTGCGCGACGCCGTTTTCGCGGCCACCGCGGGAGTTTTTTGGGATCCGGAGCACTCGCCTCCCACCGCGTGCGGCACGCCAGGGCGCGCAGCGAACAAGCCTCGCCTCGCTTTATGCCTCTCAACGTACAATGTCCGGCCTGCCGGCAATCGTTCAGCATTCGCGACGAATTGGCCGGCAAGAAGGTCCGCTGCAAGTGCGGTGGGGTCATCGCGGTGCCTCCGGCCATCGGGCCCACGGCCGCCGCGCCTGGGCCCGGCGCTGCGGTTTCGCCTCAGCGCGCGCCCATGGCCACCCCGGTCGCTCGGCCGCAACAGCCGGCCGAGCGCGGCTACGAAGTCGAAGCGGGTTCCCGGGTCACTCGGCCACAAGTCGTGCCGCGCCCTGCCGCCGCCGCCGACGACGACGAAGAGCAGGAGCCAAAGCCGCCGAGTAACAACCCGCTCGATTACCTGCCCGGCAGCAAAGCGCTGTACATCACGCCCGTGGTTCTGGCCGTGCTGGCCTTCGTCGTGCGTGTCGGCTTGCCGCTGGCGATTCGCATTTCGCGGGGCGAGCATGCCCGGCAAACGGTTGTCAACAAGGTGGAACCGCACAGCCAGCCGGTAGCCGCGGGGCCAGCTCCGCTCGCCCCCAAACCGGTGACGACCGAAGCCGCGCCGGCACCACCGCCCTCGACCGAGGCGGTGAGCGACGCCGGCGGAATGGCCAACGTGCCCTATGCGCTGGACAGCAATAGCGAGCGATCGCGCAGAAGCGAACCGCTCCCCGGCGAGGTGTTTCCACCGACGATCACCTTCAATCCCCGCGCCAGCGCCATCGTCAAAGCCGATCTGATGCTCAACGTCGCGCCCGATCAGCCGGGCCACGACGCTCGTCTGGCTGTTTACAAGCCCGACCTCGCGCTGGCGCCCCAGTCGACGGGCTGCATTCTGCTCGCGCCGGCCGGCGGCCACGACCTGTCCCTCACGACGGCACCGGCCAACGAACACGATGCGTTGGCGTTTGCCGGCGCCGGCTACGTGGTGATTGCCTTTCAGCGCGATGGCCAGACGGCCGGGCCGACTGCCTCGCCCGAGGAAATCAACCAGGATGCCAGCGCATACCTCGCCGCGCAAGGCGGCCTGGTGAATGCCCGCAACGCGCTCGAGTTTGCGCTGACCCAACTGCCCGAAGTCGACTCCAGGCGAATTTTTATCGCGGGACGCGGCGACTCCGGCGCGTTGGCCCTGCTGTTTGCCCAGCACGAGCCGCGGATCGCCGGCTGCATCGCGCTCGACGCGGCCACGGACCTGAGCGCTCCGCTCACCGCATTGCGGTTGCGCTCGGCCCAGGCCGTTTCGCCAGCCATCGTGAACCGCGTGATCGACACCACTTCGCCACTGAAGCACGCTGCCAAGCTGAGTGGCCCCACCTGCTTGCTGGCGGCCAGCGACTCGGCCGTGCGCGCCCTCAGCGACAAGTTGGCTGCCCAACTGCGGGCCGAGCACAAGAGCGTCGAATTTGCCACGTACAAACCTGATGCCGGCGAGGCCCCCGGCATCGATCTGGCTTTGGCCTGGCTGAAAGAGTTGCACTCGCCCGCCAAGGTTGCCGGAAAGTCGCCTCGGCGGCCCGGTTCGCCCCAGGTGCCCAAGCCCGACATGCCTTCGCGGCCGGCGACCGCTCCGGACGGGCCCTTGGCCAACAAGCCGCTCAGCAGCGCCGGCACCGGCAGCGGATTTCGCCAGTCGGCAGCCAACGAGTCGCGCATGCACCACGCGATGCAAGCCTACGAATACATGCTGGCCGACGTGCTCACGTCCTCCGACGAAGACCTGATCGGCTACACCCGCTGGTCACCGGGGCTCAAGCGACCGGCCGCGGTGCTGCACTGGGGCTTTGGCGCCGAAATGAAAGGGGCGGCCGACTCCGCGCCGGCCAACCTGCGCGTGCCGGGAGCCGGCCGCCGCGAGCGCTCCGTTGTCGAAGAGCAACGATTGAGCAACAACCTCAAATCGGCCACCGGCAATATTGGCATCTGGCTGGCCGAAGGCCTCAAACATCGGGTCGAGGCGGGCAGCTTCGGCCAATGGGCCTCCGAAAGCGAAGTTGGCGCCCAGGAGCATCGCGGCATCACGCTGCTCGACTTTGCCCCCTTGGAACAAATGCTCGCCGATGCCCGGGTCAATCATGCCGACGTGCTACTAATCCACTCGTTGTCGCGCGAGGAAGGCCGCGCCGTCACGACCATGGTTGTCCAGATCTACGACGTGGCCACCGGCGAGGACTTGGAGACGCCAGTGAACCTGGACAATACCCTGCTACAAACCATGTTCCCCGATCTCCGGATTGCCCTGGGCCAGGTGCCCCCGCCGCCGTCCCGCGCTACGCCGGAGCAGCTCGAAGCCTACTGGCAATCGGTCCTGGAGGACCTGGCCCGTGACCTGGCTGCCCTGGCGGGTAGGCCAGGGGGCGATCAGGAGGGCATGTCCCTGGACGTGGCCACCGGCGCCCGCAAGGAGGGCCGCTTCATGTACACCGACGGCCAGGTGGGCCGCCAGGTGGCCAGCACCTTTGAAAAGATCATGGCCTACGGCGGCCTGCTGGCCTCGCCCTGCCTGCGGCCGCCGCAACTCATCGAGGGGGTCCGCATCCTCGTCGTGCCCGAAGGCGAAATGGGCACCGGCGACTGTGCCGGCAAGATGAG
>CAZPED010000440.1:0-4180 GCA_964585335.1 uncultured Planctomycetaceae bacterium
CCTCCCGCGGCGCCGAGTGACGCCGCAGCGCCGCCCGCCAGCCAGCCGGCTCCGCCTGCTGCGCCAGCAGAGGCCCCTGCGCCAACAGACACCACGGCGCCAGCGGACGCCCCTGCGCCAGCAGCCCCCGCAGCGCCAGCCGCGCCCGAACCCGCTGTTGCTGAGCCGCCGGCCGCGGAGGCCCCCGCTGGGCCAGCGAGCGCCACGGCGTCAGCAAACCCCGTTCAGGCAGCGACTCCGGCAGCGCCGGCCTCCGTTGCCGCGCCCGTGGCGCCCACTGCGGTTCAACCCGCACCGGCCCCCGCCGAACCGGCGCCGATCGTGGTGCAAGAGCCCCGCTCGCCGCGGGTCGACAGTCCGATCATCCGCGAGCCGAAAGTCATCGTGCCCGATGACGTGGTCCGCACCCGGTCGACCCCCGACGACGGCTCGGAGCGCCCCGACTGGGTCGAGGCGCCGCCCCGGCTGAAGCAAGGGGTTTACTCGATCGCGGTTCATTCTGGACTGTTCGCCTCGCTGCCCGAATGCCAGCGCGAGCTGGGTCTGCAAATCAAGCGCGAGGCCGACCACTATGCCGACGAGTTGCTGGGCGACCTGGGCGCGCACGCCTCGACGCTGATCGACTTCTCGCCCGAGTACCTCAGCCGCCACGTCAAGAAGGCCGAGCACAGCGAGATCGTGGTTTCCGGCTCGGTGGGTCCCATGCACCAGATCCACGCGCTGCTGGAATTCGACGAGACGGTGCGCAACGACCTCCGCCGCCGCTGGCACGACGCCGTCGTCACCGAGCGGCTGTGGTATGCCGGCGCGGGCGCCGGACTGGTGCTGGCGCTGCTGGGCACCTTTTATGGCTACTTGAGGCTCGACGCCCAAACCGGCGGTGCCCACAAGGGTAAGCTGCAGCTGGCCGCCACGCTGGCGGCCCTGATTGCGGCGGCCGGCGCCCTGCTGATCCGCCAGGGAGTGCCGTTCTGACCACGTCATGCTAAGATTGTCAGAGCCCCCCAATCGGCCGCGCCCCGGCGCGACCGCACCCCGTGGGCACTCTGGCATCGTGGCTGCTCGTCGAATCGTGGTTTGCGTTATGGCTCCCTTGGCCGCTTCCGATCAGTTGCTCGTCAGCCGCATCCGCTCGGGCCAGCCCGAGGCGTGGAACGAACTGATCGCGCGCTTCGAGGGCCGGTTGCTGGCCTTTGTCGAAGGGCGGCTCGGCCGCCGCACCGCCGGCGAAGACGTCGTGCAGGAAACTTTCCTGGGCTTCCTCAACAGCCTGCCCAACTACGAAGACTCGCGGCCGCTGGAAAGCTACCTGTTTTCGATCGCCGCTCATAAGCTCACCGACCACTTGCGCCGCGAAGGCCGCCGCCCCACGTTGCCCCTGGCGGGCAACTCCAGCTCGAACGAATGGGAACCGCCCGACCGGGCCCGCGCCGTGTCGAGCGTGGCCCGTAGCGGCGAGCGGCGCGGGCTCGAAGAGGGCGCGCTGGCCGCGGCGCTGGCCGAGCAGATCGAGCGCATCAAGGGCCGCGGCGAGTGGCAAAAGCTGGCCTGCCTGGAACTATTGTTCGTGCGCGGCTGGGCCAACCGCGACGTCGCCACGCAGTTGCAAATGAGCGAACAGACGGTGGCCAACTTCAAGTTCGAGTTCGTGGCCCGCATGCGCACGCTGGTGCGCAAGCAGGGCTTGTCCGAAGACGTGTTTCCCGAGTTGTACGAAGCGCCCTAACGGCGCTTGCGAGCGAGCATCGCATGACCGCCAAACCCCGCCAATCCGACCTGGAAGCCTACCTCGACGAGGCGCTGCCCGCCGACTCGATGGCGGCCATCGAGCAAGCGCTGCGCTCGAGCGCCGACCTGGCCCGGCAACTGGCCGAGATCAATGCCCGCCGCGATGCCGGGCTGCACTCGCTGGGCGAAATCTGGCGGCGCCACCGGCTGAGCTGCCCCACCCGCGAGCACCTGGGCAGCTACCTGCTGCACGTACTCGACCAGGACTTGAGCAACTTCATCAAGTTTCATCTCGAAGTGGCCGGCTGCCGCACCTGCCAAGCCAATCTCGACGATTTGAAGAACCGCCAGCACGACGAGCCGGCCGCCGTCGACAGCCGCCGCAAGAAGTACTTCCAAAGCAGCGCCGGCCGCTTGCGCGGCAAGTAGTACTTCTCGCAGTAATCAGTCAGTACTGGTGTCCTCGGATTGCTTCCGGTGTCGATAGATCCTCGCAATCACGACGATCCAAAACGGAAAAACGAGCAGCGAAGCAATCGCTATTCCGATTTCGAGCGGTGAATTCGTTTCTGGATGCGAAGACCTATACCGTAGAACGCCAGCGGCAATGGCGACGGTCGATGTCACAAAAACCAGCGTTCGCAAACGAAATTGGCGCTGGCGACCTTTGCTCATGGGGTCATCTTAAGCGACCTTCTTCGAGCGAGCACATCTCTTCAAGTTGAAAGTCGCCGGCCTGGCGTCGTGGTACCTGCGCAGCAACAGCAGCCGCACTGCCCACGCTCAGTACTGGCAGCGCTCGCTGTGCACGTTGTAGGTCTTGTGCGACTTGATCGGCTGCTCGGCCGAGTGGCAGTGCTGGCAGTACTGGGTGACCGGCAGCTGGCGGTGCTTGTTGGCCGTGCCCGCGTGGACGTCGTGGCAGCTCAGACAGGTCACCGACTCGCGGCCGTACAACACCACGTCGCGCACGTTATCCATCACGTGCCGATCGGCGGGGTTCAGCTTCGGGTCGTCGGCCACGCCGAAGTCGACCTGAAAGTCCTTGAACAGGTTGTCGCCCGCCACGAAGTTGGCCGGATAGGGCAGGCCCGTCGACTTCGACTTGCCAAACCGCACGTGGCACGAGGCGCAAATCGACGTCACCACGGCCGGCGAATCCTTGCGGGCCTTGGCCAGCGGCATCAGCTTGGCGTCGTTGGCATGCTCGGCCGGCGCGTCGCCGTGGCAGGCGAAGCAATCGATCGACGCGGCGACGAACGCCTGCGACTGCGGATCGACCCCCGTGGCGTGGCAGCCGGCACACTGCTGGGCGAACGTTTCGGTGTCCCACTTGGCGCCGGCCGTTTCCTCGAGCTTGGCGCGCCGGCCGCGGCCGAGCGTGGCCTTCACGGTCAGCATGTCGAGGTGGCCGTAGGCTTTCGACCGCTTGAGAAACCGCTGCGCGCGGGTATCGCCCATCAGCAGCTTCACTTCGTCGGCCAGCGGCCTGGTGGCCGGATCGGCCAGGAGCGTCTCGACGGCTGGTTCGCTGGCCTCGGCGTCGCGAATCGTGCGGTTGTGCTTGTTCTTGCCCCAGCTCACGCCCACCTGAATGCGGTGGCAAAACAGGCACTCGCCGCTTTCCATGTACTGCGGCACTTCCTGGTCGACATGGTCGCTGCCCCAGGCGGCCGGGTCGAGCGTCTTGGGCGGGTCGGCGGCCACGGCCGCGCGCGGCGCCAGCCGGCCCGCGAGGGTCAGGCCCAGCACCAGCACCGCCAGCGAGAGCAGCAGCAGGGCGGGGGCCAGCGACAGCAGGCGATGGGCGGCCTTGGACACGGCGAGCAACTCCGCGAGGTTCGACCAATCAAGACAAACGCGGCGCGAAGGAGCCACTTTTGGCAGCCCTTCGCGCCGCGTCAAGTTTTCCGCACGCTTAGACGTTCGTGTCGTTGCGCACCCAGCCATAGGCCGCGTTTTCGCGCGCGCCGCCCATGTCGAGGTACGCCGCCTTCAGTTTCGACAGCACGTCCTTGGGAAGGTTCTTGCGAACTTCGTTGGCATCGATCTTATAGAGCTTGGCGGCGTTCAGGCCAAAGATCTTCGCCTTGTCCTCTTCGGTCACCTTCTTGTAACCGAACTTGTCGCACAGCTCGTCCGAAATCTGGAACCGCTTGAAGGCGTCGATCACCCATTGCGGCGAGCCCCACCACAAGCAGTCGGTGCCCCACACCACGTGGTCGGCGCCGTACAGCTTGATGTTCTTGCCAATCAGGTGCTGGCACATCTCGGGGTTGTAAATCGCCAGCGTGCCGAAGCTCGAACCGATCTCCGGATACACGTTGTTGATCTGCGGATTGCGCTCCTTGATCTTCATCAGCACGTCGTGCCAGGCAAAGTCGCCCGTGGCCGGATCGTACTTCTCCTTGAACTCCGGCTCGCCAAACGGCGCGTGCTGCAAGGCCGAGTG
>CAZPED010000441.1:0-4172 GCA_964585335.1 uncultured Planctomycetaceae bacterium
CGGTCTGGCTGAAGCCGTCCATCTCGCTGAGGATCTGATTGAGCGTTTGCTCGCGCTCGTCGTGGCCGCCCCCCAGTCCCGCGCCGCGGACGCGTCCGACGGCGTCGATTTCGTCGATGAACAGGATCGCCGGCGAGGCTTCCTTAGCCGTTTTGAACATGTCGCGGACACGGCTGGCGCCCACGCCCACGAACATTTGAATGAACTCGGAGCCGTTGATGGAAAAGAACGGCACGCCGGCTTCGCCCGCCACGGCCCGGGCCAGCAGGGTTTTGCCGGTGCCGGGAGGACCCATCAGCAGAATTCCCTTGGGCACGCGACCGCCGAGTCGCTGAAACTTCTCGGGGCTCTTGAGAAACTCGACGACTTCCTCGAGGTCGTGTTTGACGCCTTCCAGGCCGGCGACATCGGAAAACGTGACCGGCTTGTTCGTCGTTTCGTAGCGCTTGGCGGGGCTTTTGCTGAAGCCGCCGAGGATGCCGCCCCCCATGAACTGATCGCGGGCGCGGCGGAGCATGACCATGACGAGCCCCAGCATCAGGGCAAAGCCCAGGAAGTAGGCGATCAAGAGCATGCCGGCGCCGTCGGTCGGCCGCTGCGCTTTGATGGTCACGCCCTTGGCGATGAGCTCCTTGTCAAGATTTTCACCCACCAGCGGGCTGAGCACGACGGAGAAGTCGCGCTTCAGCGGGCGCTCTTCCAGCCGACCCGAGGTGGGATTCTTCACCTGGTCGACGGGCGGGTTCTTGAACCGGCCGACGAGTTCGCCCCGGTCGAGAAAGTCGACCTGGGTGATGTTGTCGTGTTCGAGCTCGGCGCGGAACCGATCGTAACTGATTTCGTCGCGTGCCACGTGTTCCTGGTTGAAATAGAAGACCGCCAACGTCAGGGCCAAGACCATGAACACCCAGAAGAACGAATTCAAACGTGGGCGCAACGGCGCTTTGGGCGGTTGGGGGCGAGGGCCTCCAGCAGGTTTATCCATCGACACGGGGTCCTTTTCAAAATACGTCGGATCGCAGCGGTCGGGCCATCGAACGGGGACCAAGAGAGTTTATCGTGGCCCGCATTGCCCTTGTCGAACGCCGCCAGCGTTCGCTTCCGGCCGCCCTGACCGGATCGCGGGTCGAAGCGTGTGGGAATTCTATCCCAGCGGGGGTGTTTTTTCGACCCCGCTTGTCGTTGGACCTTGGGTGGGTTGACTTTGCGCCGCCCGGGCTTTGAGCACGAGCTGGACCTCCTCGTAGCGCGTGCCCCGCGGCAATTGGGGCAAGAGCGGGCGAATTCGTGCCGGCGGCGCGCTGCCCACCACGCGGTCGATGGCGCCGATTTGCTCCGCCGAAAGAAACCAGCGAGCTTCGATGGGGCAGCCGGCATCGGCGGCGCGCAGCGCATGGTCGAGTACCACTTCGGTCGACAGGCCACGGATGGCCGCGCACTCGTCGGGCGAGAAACCCGCTTGCAAGAGCCGCCACGTCCAATAGTGGCTTGGTTGCGGGGTAACGTCGGCCGCGGCCTGCGATGTGCCGTCCGAGGGCAGCAACTCGACGGGCACGCTGACGGCGGCTGACGTTGGGCGAGGGGGCGCCGGCTCGACGCTGGCCGGTGCCTGCGCGGCGGCAATCGGCGGTGACGGCTCGGCGGTCGTTATCGCGGTCGACGCCGATGGCGCGGGCGCCGCGGCGGCAATCGGGCTCTCCGCCTGCTGCTGGCCAGTCGAGGCGCCGAGCAGCAGTTCGAGGATCGCCTGGCCATACTGCCGGACCTTTTGCGGACCGATACCTTTGACTTCGAGCAGCGCGTCGAGGGTCGTAGGCCGCTTGCGGGCCAGTTCGTCGAGCGCCGCGTTGTTGAGCACCTGGTAGGCCGGCACCGCTTCTTGCTGACTGCGAGCATTGCGCCATTGGCGCAGCCGGGCCACGAGTTGACCGTCGGGCAGTTGCGAGGCGCCGGCGTCGCCCGCTCGCCCGGCACGCGCTTGCGCCGCGGCGTTGGGATCGAGCTTGTGCCACAGATCGTCGGGTAGCGCCAGATTAAGAGCCTCGCCCGCGCGGCCGCTCATCACTTCGCTGCCCCGCTCGGTAATCTGCACGACAGGGCGGAACGGCTCGATCTCAACTTGTTCGAGCAAGCCTGCCAGCAGCAGCGCGTCGAGGAGTTGCACGACCTCGGTCTGGCTGCAGCGGGCGAGCAAGCCGAAAGTGCTCAGCTTGTCGAGCCGCATGCGGACCACTTGTTTGTCGTTGGATCCACAGAGCATCTTGGCAAGCAGCTGCTTGCCGCAGTTGGTGCGCCGCTGCGATACGCGGGCCACGCCGCTGAGGGCCATGCGCACCGCGTCGAGCACAGGGCCCGAGCTGGGGCGGGCCGCGGCCCCCTGCCCTCCCTGAGCGCGGGCAACGCAGTTGTCGCAGTGGCCGCAGTCATCGGTCTCGCGTTCGCCGAAATAGTGCAAGATTTGCCGCTGCCGGCATTGATGCTGGCGGGCAAACCGCAGCACGTGTTCGACCCGTTCGTACTCGGCCGCCTTGCGGGCTTCGAGCGTCGCGAAGTCGATTTCGAGACTGTCGAAGCCGCGCGAGCGGTCGCGCATGTGAATCGCCCGGCCCCGGAACGGCGGCACGTAATCGAACGCGGCCAGCGAGGCCAGCTCGCGCAGGTGACGGCCCAGGTCCGAGCTTTCCAGGTCGGTCAGCTGACGCAGCAGCTCGCGGGGCTGAAAATAATACCACTCGTGCCGCACCGAGCCGACCAGTTGCTCGACCGCGCGGAGCACGCGCCGTTTGACGCGGGCCTGCTGCGGCAGCAGGTCGACCAGCGTGGGCAGGTTGCTGTTCAGCCGCACCGCCGCCGTGTTTTCGGCCGCTTCCAGTCGGTCGAGCACGCCGGCCGCTTCGAGCAGCTTTTCACAGGCGCCGATACCTTCGTTGCCGATCGATAGCCCGATGGCCTGCTTGACTTCTTGCTGCGTCAGTTCGATCGGGTTCTGGTCGAGCTGGCGCAGGAAGTTGTAGACCGTGGCCACGACTTCGCGGGACGGGTAGGTGCTTTCGATGAAGAACTCGTGGATCTGACGGTCGCCGCTGCCGGCCAGCAGCAAGCAGGTGGCGGGCTGGCCATCGCGGCCCGCGCGGCCGGCTTCCTGATAATAAGCTTCGAGGCTCCCCGGCAGGTTGTAATGGACGACGAAGCGGATGTCGGGTTTGTCGATGCCCATGCCGAAGGCCAGCGTGGCCACGGCAATCTGGGTGCGGCCCTGCATGAAGGCGTCTTGCGCGGCCCGACGGTCATCGGGCGCGAGGCCCGCGTGGTAAACGCTCGTCGGCCGGCGGGTTTGCGCCGTGATTCGCTCGGCCAGCTCCTCGCACCGCTTGCGGGTCGAAGTGTACACGATGCCCGAGCCTGGCTGCTCGGCCAGAAAGCGAAACAGGGCCGCGTCCTTGTCGCGATCGTTGGCACAGCTTTGCACGCTATAAAACAAGTTGTCTCGGGCAAAACCGGTAATGAAGACTTCCGGCTCGCGCAGGTCGAGCAGCTTGACGATGTCTTGCCGCACCACTTGCGTGGCGGTGGCCGTCAGCGCGATGGTGGGCGGACTGCCGAGCAACTGGCGGAACTGGCCCAGCCGCGCATAGTCGGGGCGAAAGTCGTGCCCCCACTCGCTGATGCAGTGGGCCTCGTCGACGGCCAGCAGACGCAGATCGGCCCGCTTCACCGCTTCGACAAACCGTGGACTGCGGAACCGCTCGGGCACCACATACACCAGGCGGTACTGGCCCGCCGCCATGCCGGCCAGCCGGTCGGAAAGTTCCTCGGGCGCCAGCGTGCTGTTGATGAATGTGGCGGGCAAGCCGCGCGCCTGCAGCGTATCGACCTGATCCTTCATGAGCGCGATCAGCGGCGAGACGACGAGCGTTAGCCCGCCCTGCGCGATGGCGGGCAACTGGTAGCACAAGCTTTTGCCGCCGCCGGTGGGCATGACGCACAGGCAATCTTGCCCGTGGAGCACGGTTTCGATGACCTCGCGCTGGCCGGGGCGAAAGCTGGCCAGCCCGAAGGGCGCCAGGTGCGCCTCGAGGTCGTCTCGAGCAGCCGTCGTCATGCCGGGTCTCGTGGGTGCAAAGCGAAAGGCGCGGAAGCGGGGGCGTCGTATGCGCCCGTCATTATCGGCC
>CAZPED010000442.1:0-4168 GCA_964585335.1 uncultured Planctomycetaceae bacterium
CACGTTCCGCGATCCTGTAGACCGAGCGCGGGAACACCGAGCCGCCCTGGGCGCTACGCAGCCGCTCGACCACCAGCGGGGGCGTGCGGTCGACTTCGACCAGCAGCAGCGATCGGGTCTTGTCCTCGGCCGATTGTTGCGCGCTGATCGCCAGTAGCGTGCCGTCGGGCGACCAGTTGTAACCGGCATAGATCATGTGCAGCGGCGCGGCAAACAACTCCCGCGACTGGCTGCTCGCCAGGTCCAGCAGCCGAATGTTGTGGTGATCGGTCGTGGCCAGGCGGCTGCCATCGGGCGACCAGCGGCCGTTCATGCCGTCGATCACTTCGGCCTGGCCGCCGCTGCCGTCGCTGTTCTGCACGAAGATCTTGCGGCTGCCGGAATACACGTCGTACGCCAATTGCTTGTCGTCGGGCGACCAGTCGGGTCGGGCATCCTGGCCCAGGTCGCGCAGATTGCTGCCATCGGCGTTGACGACAAACACGTGCCGCCGCCCGCCCGCCGCGGGCTGCGCGTCGAAAGCGATTTGCTTGCCATCGTGCGACCAGCGGGCCGACGAGTGATCGATGTAACCCGGCACATGCACGACCTTGCGCGGCTGGCTGCCGTCGGGCTTCATCACGTGAATCGCCCACTCGCCGGCCAGCGTAACGGCGGGCAAAAAGAGGATTCCAGCGAGGGCGATCAGTCGGATCGCTGCATTCGGCAAGCTGATTCCCCCGGTCCGAGCACCGAGGGGCGGGGCGGCTTTGAGACCCCGTCTGGCAACAACTGCCTGGGCCGACTGCCCGCGGCTAGGCGTTGCCAGCGTAGAACTGCGGAGAGATTTCGAGCTGCCCAGCAAGGATTCGAACCTTGACTAAATGGTTCAGAGCCATTCGTGCTACCGTTACACCACCGGGCAAGAGGCCAGCGGGGGTGATTTGGCTCGGCCAGGCCAGCCCCACACGCCCACGGCAAGTTTAAGCCTAGCGCCCATCGTGGGTTCCGTCAAGTGCGTCTGACGAATGCCGCGCGAGTGCCCGGCGATAACCACGGCCAGACAAAGGCCTTGAACAGCAACGAACGAGCCCGATGCACAGGCAGGCCAGGCCCGCCAGCTGCCAGCCACCAGGCTCGGGCACCAGCGCCGCGGTGAACGTGGCGTCACGAAACGAAGCAACCGACAACAGCCCAAAACTGGTTGGCACCTGCTGGAACTGAAACGCCGCTTGGGGACTGGAGTCTGAAATCGGACCCAAATCCGCATTCAAGCCATAGTACACATAGGCCGGGTTCACAGTGTCGAGCAAATCGAAGCCGACAGGTCCCCGGGCCAGGCCCAACGAGCCCAGGTCGGAACTTCTATAAACGCGAGTGGGAATCTCGATCGTGCCGGCGTCGATGTCCGCGATGTCGATCGTGGCCTGGCTGAGCGGCACGCTGATCGTTACGCCATTGAGTGCAGCGACGTTGTCCGTGTCGGCCAGGCCGACAATCGTCATCCGCGTATCGGCAAAGGGCACCCCGTTAACGTCGCCCGCCGCGGTAATGGCAAACGAGAATTGAATCGGCGAGGCCGATCCGTGAGTCGCCAGCGCGGCGAGAAAACCGATGGCAACGGCGCGAGCGATGAAGCGCATTGGCTGCTCCTTCTCTCAAGCGTTTGTGCCCCCGCACTCGACTGTAACGTCACTCTTTGGCGATCGCCAGCATTTTTGGGTCGTCAAGATCGCGGCTGAGTGCCCTCCTGTTCCTCGAGCCAGCGGCGAGCGTTCTAACGCGACGTGATCCGCAGGTAATAGCCGTCGGGGTCGGAAAGGCGAAAATCGGTCAATCCCCAGGGCTGCTTCCGCAGCGGCGCGCGGATGGCCTGGTAGCCGCTGGATTTAACCCGCTCGAAGTAGCGTTCGACGTCGTCCACTTCCAGCACGATTTCGGCGCCCAATCCACGGCGGGCCGTTTGCAGCTCGGGATTGAACGGATGCTGCTTGGGCAATCCGGCGGCGGGCCCGAGGCCAATCACCACGGCCCCCGAGCGCACCGGCACGTAGGTCGGGTCGCCCGGCTGGCGCTCGAACCCCAGCACCCGGGTATAAAAGTCGATCGACTTGGGCAGATCGCTAACGAAGAGTTCCAGCCGCAGCGTCATCTCGCGCGGTTGGGCATCGCCGCTGGGCTGCGCGAAAGTTGCCACGCCTGCGAGTCCGGCCAGCAACAAGGCCGTGGTCAGTGAAATTTTCAGCGACATCGTTTCCTCCGCGGTGTTTGCTGCATCGGAGCATGGGACTCCAGGCTCGGCCCAAAGCGGCCAACAGGGCTCGCCACAATCGGCCCGAAGCCTACAACTGGCCCCCACTGGCCAACCGTGGCACGGCCAGCCGGTTCGAGTATACTAGAGGTTTAGCGCCTGGCCGCCGGGGCAGGGCAGTGTCGTCACGTGGCAGACTGGGGGTGCCCGACGCGTGAGCCAACCGCAAAGCGCCTTGATTCGCCGCGAAGTTCGCTTTGCCGGCCGAGTGCAAGGAGTGGGCTTCCGCTACACGACCCGGCAGATCGCCGCGCGGCACAACGTGACTGGCTTTGTACAAAACCTGGCCGACGGCCGCGTGTTGCTGGTCGCCGAGGGCAGGGCCGACGAAGTCGACCAGTTTGTCGCCGACGTGAGCAACGAACTGGAGCGGTACATCGCCAGCCACGACGTCGCGATGCACCCGGCCACGGGCCAGTTCGAGAGCTTTGACATCCGGCACTAGGCCGGCCTGCGACTGTTTTTGGGTATTTACAACATGTTGACCAGTTCGCCGTTCGTATTCGCGCTGCTCGTCACCTGGATTACGCCGATTTGGATGCTCAGCGTGGGGGCCGCCCTGGGCGTGGCCGTGCTGGCTGTCGCCTATGGCGTGTTGCGCCTGGCGGCGCCGCGGCTGGCCGATGCCGCCTATTGGGGCGTCCGCGAGAGCGTGCTCTTGCCGATCTTCTACGTATCGATGTTGCTGACGGGGTTTGCCGTCGCCGGCATTTTCTTGGTGCCGGGCCTGCCGGCCAAGGCGCTGGTCAGCTCGGTGTCGCGCATCTCGTCGGTGGGCGTAGCGACCCAAACGTTCGAGATCCCGCCGGCCACCGCCAGCTACGAACTGAAGGATTTCAAACTGCAACTGCCCGAGCTGCGCGAACTGCGGATCGAAAGCGACCAGCCACTGACGATCAACACCAACATCCGGGTAGGCCTCGGCCAGACGCTCGACGTTAATACCGCGCCCGGCCAGCCGGTTCCCTGGGTTCGCCCGCCGCTCAACGACCGCGATAAGGATCCTGCCCCCGAGGGCGAAACCAAGTTCCTGGTGCGCAACGTGGGGAGCGTGCCCGCCTCGCTGACGATCCAGTCGCTCACCGATATCCAGTTCCCCGAGATGCGAATCGTGCCGGGCACGGCGCTGGGGTTGGTGCTGCTGGTCGTGGGTTATTTGGCGCTGCGGGGGCTCTCGCCCAAAATCGCGGCCATCGCCGCCACAACGGCCAAGGAAGCGATGGCCCAGCCGCTGTTCTACCTGGCCTTGGGCCTGGGCGCCTTTTTGCTGCTCTCGTTCATCGTCATTCCCTACTACACGTTCGGCGAAGACGTGAAGATGCTCAAAGACTCGGGGCTGACGCTGATCATGATTCTAGCCATGATCGTAGCCGTGTGGTCGGCTAGCGTCTCGGTGTCCGAGGAGGTCGAAGGCCGCACGGCCCTCACCGTGCTTTCGAAGCCCGTGCGGCGGCGGCAGTTCATCCTGGGCAAGTTTCTCGGCGTGCTCGGACCGGTCGTGGTGTTGTTCGTCGTGCTGGGCGTGCTGTTTCTCATCACCGTGTCGTACAAAGTGGTGTACGACTCGCGCGAGGTGGCCAAGAGCGAGCCTCCCTGGCAGCTGTGCTACCTGGAAATGGCGGGCATCCTGCCGGGCCTGGTGCTGGCCTTTTTCGAGACGGTGGTGCTCGCGGCCATTAGCGTGGCCATATCCACCCGGCTGCCCATGCTGGCCAACCTGATCGTCTGCGCCACGATTTACGTGCTGGGGCACCTCGTGCCCATGCTCGTCAACTCGTCGGTCGGCAAGTTCGAGATCGTCCGCTTCGTGGGCCAGTTCATCGCCACGGTGTTGCCGGTGCTCGACCATTTCAACATTCAGGCGGCCGTGGCCGCCGG
>CAZPED010000443.1:0-4165 GCA_964585335.1 uncultured Planctomycetaceae bacterium
GCTGGGGTCGAGCGCCAGCGAATACATCGCCTGGGGCAACCGCGCCAGCGTGGACCGGCGCTGCCCGGTGGCCACATCCCAAACCAGGATCTGCTTGTCGTCGCCGCACGAGATCAGCGTCTGGCCGTCGGGAGTAAACGTCAGGCAGCGCACCCAATCGGCATGCCCCTTAAGCGTTTGCACAATTCGGCCGCTGCTCGTGCTCCACAGTCGGATCACGTGATCGTCGCCGGCCGTGGCAACCTGTTCGCCGCCGCCGGCCACGGCGACCGCGGTGATCACGGGGGGCTTGTCCGTGCGGGTTTGACGCTCGACTTCAATCACCTGCGAGGACTCGACGGTGGGGGCCTCTTGCCCCCGTGCACGGGCCGCGGTTACGGCGGCGCACGCCAGCGCCCACAGCAGAAGATTGGTGGTTCGTCGCATCATTGCTCCTCAACAGTCGTGCCGGGGTCGGAATTGGCGAATGTGCCAGCCGTCGACTTGCAAGACAGGAGTACCGTTAGCCAGTTTCCGCAGGCGCGCAAGGCACCCGAGCGCGCGGCGGCGCGTCTGTATTGGGTATCGGCTGAAACGGTGGCGCGGCCCCAGCGGGCCACCCGAGCGATGGCGCAAGAGCGGACAGCGGTGCTAAACCGGGAGAGCTGGACCGACTTTGCCGGCGGCTGCAACAGCTAGCACTGCCCGCAGCGAGCCAACGAGCACGCGCAGGCAAGGCCCTTGGCCCGGCGGCATTACTGGCGACAGCGTCGCGATGGCCAGTTTCCGAGGGGGCCAGCGGCACCAGCGCGGGCTTGCGGCCCGGCGGTTACTTGCGCTCGGCCATTGGCACGAAGTCGCGAATGGCCGGGCCCGTATAAATCTGCCGGGGGCGGCAGATTTTCTTCGTCGGCGACTCGTGCATTTCGATCCAATGGGCAATCCAGCCGGGCAGCCGCCCGATGGCGAACAGCACGGTGAACATTTGCACGGGAATGCCCATGGCGCGATAGATCACGCCCGAGTAGAAGTCGACGTTCGGATACAGCTTGCGCTCGATGAAGTAGTCGTCGCTGAGGGCGACCTGTTCGAGCTGCTGGGCGATTTCGAAAATCGGATCGTTGATGTGCCGCTTGGCCAGCAGCTTGTCGCACATCCGCTTGATGATCGTGGCCCGGGGATCGTAGTTCTTGTAGACCCGGTGGCCGAAACCCATCAGGCGGAAGCCGCTGTTGCGGTCCTTGGCCTTGTGAACGTACTTGGCGACGTCGCCGCCATCGGCGCGGATGGCTTCGAGCATTTCGACGCAGGCCTGGTTGGCCCCGCCGTGCAGCGGCCCCCAGAGGGCGCAAATGCCGGCCGAGATCGAGGCGAACAGATTGGCGTCGCTGGAGCCCACCATGCGCACGGTCGAGGTGCTGCAGTTCTGCTCGTGGTCGGCATGCACGACCAGCAGCAGGTTAAGGGCCTCGACAAAGTCGGGGTCGAGCGTGTATGGCTCGCTGGGCACCGCGAACATCATTCGCAGAAAGTTCTCGCAGTACTCCAGGTCGTTTTGCGGATAGACGAACGGTTGGCCGATCGACTTCTTGTAGGCGTAAGCCGCGATCGTCGGCAGCTTGGCCATCAGGCGGTGCACCGAGACTTCGACCTGCCGCGGGTCGCGGGGGTTCAGCGAGTCCTGGTAAAAGGTCGACAGCGCGCCAACCACCGAGCTGAGGATGGCCATCGGATGGGCATCGCGCGGAAAGCCGTTGTAGAACGAGCGCATGTCCTCGTGCAGCATCGTGTGGCGCCGCAGCGAGCCGCAGAACCGTTCGAGCTGCTCGGCGTTGGGCAGCTCGCCGTAAATCAGCAGGTAGCTGGTCTCGATGAAGCTGCACCGCTCGGCGATCGTTTCGATCGGATAGCCGCGATACCGCAGAATGCCCTGGTCGCCGTCGAGATACGTGATGGCGCTGGTGGTCGAGCCGGTGTTGCCGTAGCCCTCGTCCAGCGTGATGTAACCGCTTTGGCCGCGCAGCTTCGAGATGTCGAACGCTCGTTCGTTTTCGGTGCCGACGATGATGGGCAGGTCGAGTTGCTGGTCGCCGATTTTCAGCTTGGCCACCTCGCTCATCGAGGCCTTCCTTTCTAGATCAGATTTCATGCTCTCACGCTCAATGCTACGGCCAGCGCCCCGCCCAGGGCGGCAAAAACACAGTTTAGCCGTTGCGCGCGGCGCACACAATTGTCGGCCCTGGTTTCCCTTGCGCGGGGGCGCTATACATCGCCGGGAGCGGCCGGCAGAATCAGAAAAACTTCTAACAGGCCGGATTTGCGCGCGCCAAAGCGACGTTTGCAGGTCCAGCAAGGGCGCCGCAGGCGCCGAGAAGCCGCGCGCTTAACGCACCAGTGGCGCCGTCGAGGGGGGCGCGGCCGCCGCCGGCCCGCTGGGCGCGACGCCGCCCGGCGGAGACGCCACTTGTGGCGTCGTGCGGGCGACAAAATCCTCGTCGAAGATCGTCATCACCTTGCTGCGCTCACGCAGCTTGGCGAAGTACTCGGCCTGCCGCTTTTCCTTGCTCGAGTCTTGCAGCGCTTTCTTGATCTCCGGCTGCACCTCGGTAAACGGTGTGCGCTTGCCCTCCTCGCGCTCGAGCACCCGGACGATGTGAAATCCATCCTCGTCCTCGATAATCACGCTCAGCTTGCCCGCGGGAAGCGAAAACAGTGCTTCTTCGAGCGTCGCCGAGCGCAGGCTGCCCCGACTGGCCCAGTCGTGAACGCCGCCCTCTTCCGAAGCAAAATCCTGGGAGTGCGCCTTGGCCACCGCGGCAAACGGCGCCCCGCGCCAGACCTCGGTCCCCCACTGGGCAATTGCCCGGTAGGCCTCGGCCTTCGAATTGAAGCTATCGAACTTCGCCGTGATCTGTTCCCAGCGCACCCGGGCCGGAACGTCCCAGTCCGCGCTGTGCTTCTTGTAATAGGCCAACAGCTGCTCGGGCGTCGGGGGCGCCGGGTCGGCCTTGGTATGTTCCTGCAGCCAGCCGCCGGCCAGGTTCCGTTCGACGTACACGGTGCGCTGCGCGTCGATCGAAGTGCCCAACGCCCGCAGCTTGTTTTCCAGGTCGGGAATGCTCACGGCGTGATGCTCGTCCATCAGCCGCTTGATTTCGTCGGTGTTGAAGTGGCTGCGCACTTGCGTGTCGAACTTCTTCAATCCCTCGGCGGGGACTTTTTGCTTCAGCTCGCTGACCAGCAGCTTGACCTTGATGATCTCGTCGAGCGCTCGCCTCACCAGCTCTTTTTGCAGCGGCTTAAGCTGCTCGGCCCGTTCCTCGGGAGTCAGTCGCGCCAACTCGGCGGCGTGTTCCTTGGTCATCGCGGTAATGTACTGATTGACGTTGAGCAGCACTTCGCTGGCCTGAATGACTTCGTTGTTCACATGGCCAATGATTTCCGCCGGATCGTAGGGCGGATCGGCCGGCGACTTGCGCTGCGCCGCCGCCGGCGGCGCCGACAAACCGTGCGGTGGCAGCGACCGGGCAACCCGGTAGTCCACCATGGCGCCTCGGCCCGAAGTGTCCGGGGCGGGCATTCCGGCCGTGGTGGCGGGTGCCCTGGCTGGATCGGCACTGCCCCCCGGCCACGAGGCCGGACGATTGGGGGTCGTGGGCGCCATGGGTGCGCCCGGGCCGAAGCCGTTCTGAAAGTTCGGCGGCAGTGCCGGATTGCTTTGAATCGCCCGGTTCAGTGCCGCGTTGGCATCGCCATAACCTCCCGTGGCATAGGGATCGCCGAAGCCTGGATCGGGCAAGTACTGCCCCCAGGCCGCGGTCGTGCCCAAGGCCGCGCAGACTGCCGCGCCGCGGAGCGTCGCGGTGACCGCCGCTGGCAAACGAGCAGGTAATAGGCGAAAGGTTTTGCGCGCCACGGTGTCTGTTAATTCGGACGGATGCTCGAAGCAACTTGCCCGCGAATGGGTGTGCGGCCAGGAAAATTCCGACGCTCGACGTGAGTAGCGACTTGGCGCCGGCGCTTGGGGGCGCTCGGGCGCGGCGGGATTATAGGAGCACCCTACTCGGGCCGCAACAGCGATTGGGCCAAAGGCAGCAACGCGTCGGGGTCCGCAACTTCCGGCGGAATCGGCAGATACGCGCTCTGCTCGTCAACGATCCGCAATCGGCCGCCGCTCTTTTTCGCC